>JAGLIP010000001.1 GCA_023142905.1 Candidatus Aenigmatarchaeota archaeon
TATTAACCCAATCAGGAATAAACAACCTAAATATAAGCGCGTATGATAAAAAAATCTCCGCCCTTAATCATACTGCGCCTTCGGCATTTTTCTCGCAAAAAAACACATAACAAATGATTAAAACACTTCATATGACTCGCTTTTAAGCGGCTCAACAAACTCCCAATTCATAAACCCGCCAAGTTCAAAACAGCGCAGCAAATCCTAAAATCCATAAGAATATATACCCCACAATCAAAAACTCTCCAAGAAGCAGAAGATATAATATCATGCGAGGAACATCTGATTTCGGTCTCTCACCCATCTGCGCTTTTCTTTTTCTTATCCGCGCATAGACCACCAAAATCAAAGTCCATAAAAGTGCCAAAATAGGTGTCAACTTCCAGCCGAATGGCAATAACGGCGGTGCAGGCTTCACAATGATTGTAATCGGTGCAAAAGCATATGCCTCTTCTTTTGACTCAATTATAAGGCTTGTCTTACACATTTTAGGCCCTTCAAGAGAAGTCACCTTAAGTTCTAAAGAGCGCGTCTCATTAATCTCTATTATTGAGTCAAGACTGTCCTGAAAGCTTAGGCAATCTTCTGCATTTTCAAGCCGCATAGTTACATTGTGCAAAACTTTTCGTCCGGTATTTTTAACAAATATCGGTATTGTAAGATTAGACAACTGATCCATCTCAACTTCAAATGGTGATTCCAAAATCTCTATTTTTGCCAGATGTTTTCCAAATAAAACAGTAACTTGAATATACGATATATCTGCGACCTCGCCATAAACAATTGCCTTTATAGGTATCATATATATTGCCGGTGTTGTATTCTCTCCGGGCCGAATCATAAGCGTCCGGTTCACAGTAGCCCCTGCTAAAAGAGTCCCTATAATTGTTTCTGAAAAATTCCATTCAGGACCGGGAAGTACCGGCTCAATCAGGACATTAGTTACCGTAGCCCCTAAATTTTCAACATCGAAATATGTCGGAATTGCCTGACCTTGATAGACCACATATTTATCTTCAATCGGTGTTAAAATAATCTCAACTATCGGTATTGGTTCCTGCTCAGGTTCAGGCGTTGGATCAGGTTCAGGCGTTGGTTGTGGTATGGGTTGAGGTGTAGGCACACGATTCTCCGGCTGTTTTGCAACTACGAAAAGTCCCGGTATGTATTGTGCATCCATTTCAGGTGCCCCGCCATCAGACGCATTTACAGGAAGCAAAAACATCTCATCTACAAGGCTTTTTGCCGTAAATGAGAAAACAACATTTTCACCGTTTGAGACATTGCTGGTTCCGGTACACATCACCCAGGGATATGGATCCGCAGATTCGTAATTATGGATTGTCAAAGAGCATGAAGACCCGGAAACAAACTGTGCAGAAGTTACTTGCCAGATTGAAGGTATATCAATTTTTATATACCATGTACCTGAAGGTCTTGTGTCTCCTGAAACAGATGTTGAATTTACCGTAAATGTTGTATCTTCAAGAGCCATAAAAGATCTTCTTCCTCGCGCATCGGCCAAGTCTTTCCCTTCAGGAACAATATCATAATTGAAAGATGGCTTATTTATAAGATTCATCTCACGGGATTCGGCAGGGTTGTATACGGGCATTTTCTCATATACGCTTTTTGTAAAGTTATAGGCATCAAGATATGTTCCGGAAGCAGAAAATACATACTTCGTCTTCATAGAAGAAGAATAAACATTCATTTTTTCAGAAGGGACAATAGAATAATCAAGTATTACATATGCTCTTGGAAAAAGCTTTTCAGTTATAATAAATTGAACATAATACTGATAGTCTTTATCACCCGGAAGTACAGTGCAGGTATACGCAGAATTTGAATTACATATATAGTCTATAGGCTCAGCATCTTCCTTCAGTGCAGATGTATTCAGGTACATGCTTTCAATTATTGTAATATTTGAGGTATTTTCATTTCCAGAATTATATACTATAAGCCGCACATTCGTCTGTGTGCAGGATCCATTCCAAGGGTTAGTTGGGCTGCAATTTGTTACCTGGTATATCTGCGGCGGCATCTCACGAATTATAACTAAATCAGACGGCCCCACACCGCCGTATTTCTTTACCGTAAAATTAGCAGACCCATTGGTCGCACCATTACAAAAAAACGGCATGCCTTCAACAATAGTATTCACAATATATGTTGAATTCATAACCGCAATATACTCGCCTTCAGGATATTCATCACTGTATTCGGTATATGTTTGTCCGGTATAATTTCCGGGAACTAAAATCCCCGAATAATTATATGTTGGCAGGCTCTTAAAAAAAATGTCCGGTCCTTCCGCAGTTTTTCTGTAAATATTAAGTGTTGATCTAGTACTATTATATGCAACAGAACCGCAATTTTCAAGATATGCGTAAATCTTAAAAGGTTGACCTTCATAGACGGTATCTGGATCTACATAAATTATCTGCATGCCGCAACAGGCCGGATCAACCTTTATATCCACTTTCGCATCATCAACATAGAACGGGACATCCGTAAAATAATAGTCTTTGCTTTTAATTATATTTCCTTCGGCATCCTCAACAAAAATATTGAATACATAAAAAACTTCATGATCCGTTATCGTGTGAGACCAATAATGCAAAGAGCCAGAGGTATTAAGTGCTTCCCGAATTGGAGTGTGAAATGGCATACCGTATATAATCGATGCATTAACAACATCTGAATTGTTGTTTGTGGAATTTGTATCATCGGTTATGTCTAAATAAAATTCGATATCCTGACCTAAAGAATTATAATAAATAACCCCTAAAGAAGTTTTAGTGGATCCATAAGCAACCAGGAAATCTAATGTTGGGGGATATCCAATTGCATAAAAAGTTTTTATAGCTGATGATTTCCAAACCCCCCCTTCTTCAATCCAAATCTTGTATTTGTATGCCGGGCTGTAAGTATCAATGTTTAATACTGATGTGGTATTTGCAGGCCCATAAATAAAAGAATAATTCCATTCATCACCTATATTTCCATCAAAATTCATCGTAAAATTTTTGGATTCTGATAACGGTTCAATAATCTCAAGGCGGGCATCAGTTATTGCCTGCGCCCCCCAGGTTATTACAGTTGTGTTAATAGAAATATTATCAACATCATATATTATCTGAGGACCTGAATCAATTATGTCTAAAAAATAGGGGTATTCTCTTGACTGAAATGCAAAAATTCCTGTTTGGCTGACATTCCCGTCGATTGTATTCACCCATACACGATAGATATACTGTGAAACTGTCGCCGGATCAAAAAGAAAAGTATATTCACTATTATTTGCATCAATAATTGTTATTGTGTCATTTAAAACATCCCCTGCTTCTGGGTCAAGTATCTTAAGATATGCTGTATCAACAAGCGAGCCATTGGTTGTTATGTTTACAAAAACAGTTATATTTCCGCCGTCAACAGAAATAGGATCCGGCAAATCCACAGGTTCTGAAATTATGGCGGGTGCTGCATAAACAAAAGGAATTAATAAAAACAGAACCAATAGTAAAAAATAGTTTTTCCCGGCAACTGTTGTTTTTTTCATCAAATCAAACCAAATCATTTAGATTTCCATATTCTATAAAGCACAAACGCGCCCAAAAGCACAAACAGGATAGTATATATATTGTATGCGCCAGAGGATATTGCATTTCCTGTTGCAAGACCGGTTATGAGATTTCCGCCATCATCATTTAAAGCATCATCATTTTCTGTACCTTCACTCACCCCACCGGCATCGCCCAAAACATTAAGCCCGTCGGTATTAAGGTTAGGATTATTGCCATTACGGTCATCAGTTAAAGGAAGTTCATCATTAACGAAATTATTCCCCAGATCTGAAAAAGAACTATCGGTAGTTGTATCATCCGTATTGTCATTTCCTGAATTTCCGGTATCCGGATTCGGGCTGACACCGCTTATATATACAGTCACAGGAAATTCGCGAATTTGTCCTATTGGTGTTAAAGCGCCTTCTGAAGAATTACTTGCCTGAACCGTCATTGCGCGAAATAAAATATGATAAACATTTCGCGCATATGTATTTTTATTAGGCACCTGTATTGAAAAATAAACTTTTTTTGCCGGAACATATGTATCTCCCTGCACAACCCAGGTCTTGTCCGGATCAGATGCAGGCGTTGTTGTTATAAGCCCTCCCGGAAGGAAAACATACGGATTTGTTGCAAGCCCCACAACATCCCGCTGCATAACATAAGTATACATATCAACCCCTGAAGAAGAACTATAAATTGGCATGACCTGCACTAGTTCTAAATTAATGTCCCCATCCCCCGTATTAAAAAAAGAGACTTCTATATTCTTATGCTCTCCCGGAGCAAGAGTAATATTTGAAACAGTCATAGTGCTCCCAAGAGAAACACTGGCATGTGCAATTGGCAGTGCAAAAAACACTGCAAAAACAACTAAAAACAAAAATTTTATTGGCATAATTTACCCTCACCCATATTATTATTCTTTTCAACATTAATAATTATTGCCTTTAAATCCATTTTATCACGCAGTTCCATTCACTTTCACCCACACGGTTCCTGAATACCCGCCCACCTGTGAAGATATCCCGTATGGCACATCCAAAAACAGCACAAAATCCTGCGATTGACCGGAATTAAGGCTGGCAAGCATCAGAGTATAATATTCCTGAAGCTCATTTGCAGATGTTGAAAGACATGCAACAGCCGAATTAGGCGTTGGGTATGCTGCAAGATTTCCAAGGCATCTCGAAATATTGTGTATTGGTATCTCATACGATGACGCTTGTATTGATGTCAAATTCTCACCAATAATCCAGACACCCCCGTTTGCATCAGATGAATTGTCAGACAACGATACCGTGACAGCACTTGACGCCCTTGTGCCTGTAGTCCCTGGCTCAATCCAATTTACAGCCCCTAAATAATTATCTGCAGGATCTGTTGGCACATCATGCCATGTGCTTATCGCATCAGGAGTTACTGTCAATATCAAAAGATATTTTATTTCAATTGTTGCGTTCAAAGTCCGGTTATCCACTGAGGCCGTCCCTTCAAAAAGAACAGTTATATTCCATACCGTATCAATGTCTCCTGTTGCGTTTATCACCCAGGTTAAATTGCATTCATCATTCTGGCTCATAACACCGCAGGTTTTAGGATTAGGCTCCCCGTCATTGACATAGAACGGAGTTCCGGAACCAACAGGTATTGTATTAGGCCCAATTGTCGCATTTGAATACTGCAATGTGCCATCAACTGTACCGCATGCCCCGTTTATGCATTTTACAGTCGCATTTACGGTTATGTTCCTGTATTGCGCAACTTGTGTTGTTGCAAGTTCAGGCGGCACAACTAAAGAGACTTCAAAAGCTCCGCTAATACCGGTTTCAGTTATATTCACAGTTGTATTGTCCTCAAATACAGAAGTCATATTGTAATAGACATCAGCATCATCGGTTATGTTGCACATAGGATAATATATCCCCCCGGCATAAATTGAGGAATCAGCAAACCAGTCATATGTCGCGTTTCCTGTAGATGAGCTTATATTGTCTCCAAGATACCATGTTTGTGTCTCATTATACACATAAAAACTCACCGTATGGTTCCAAATACCCGAATTTGTATAATTATTCGCAGCAAAGCATGTAAGCGGTATTGTAGCCCCTTGAGAATAATTACTTACCGAAGCAGGCGACTGCCACGAAATATTTGACCACCCCCAGACATAAATTGTTATATTGCTCTCATCAGAAGTATAAGCCGTCTTTGTTACATTCACCCTTATTGTTTCAGACCCAATGGAATGCTCAGCAGGAATCGTCCATGTGTAATTCTCATCTATGTCTGTCGGGTTTAATTTTGCCGTGGTATTATACCATTTTGCAGTATCTGGCGTTATAGGCGTTATTGGATTTTTTGTAATGGATTTAAGATTAACAGAATCGCCCAAATTCACATTTGTCTTATTTGCGGGCTCAATTATGGTTGTATTAAGAACCCCACCAAGAGTTATTGTCGCGGAATCTTCGTTGTTTGCGCTGACACTCTCATAATAATAAATGGTCGTGTTATCTGATATCGAGCAGCTATAAATGTAAGATTTCGGCGTGTATCCTGTTGTGTTTACTTTCAATATAGCAATGCCGCTTGAGTTGGTGAAGTTTGTGCCAATTGGGTTTCCATCCTCATAAAAAAACACTTTATATCCTTCAATTACGGTCAGGCTGTCCTCATCAGATACATTGCAGGCCGTATAAAAAACATCACCCTCATCATACCCCGCCCCGTTTTCAGGCACACCCATGCTTATCCGGCCATACCCATAAACTGTAAACTGAAGATACTCTAAAGTATTGTTCCAGTTATTAAATATATCCGATGCATTGAGTTTTGCAACATGGGAGCCAACAGTCCAGCTTTGGTTTATCGTAAATGTATGATTTGTCCAGTTTCCCGAAACTGTTTGTGTTGCCTCGCTTATAATTGGCGTTGTCCTATTGAATGACACAAAAGAACCACTGGTTGTGTCTATAGCCTCATCCCATTCAGCGTATATTTTCAAAGAATTTACCGAATTTACAAGCCCTCCTTTGTTCACCTGCGTTGCGTTCAGGTCGTAGTTATTTGTATTTGGAGGCGTTATATCCACCAATCTTACATGTAATAGGTCATAAGCAGAATCCAAAGAAATATCTGTATCATATTTCAGTGTATTGTTGTTGTATATCTGGCAGGTGATATAATAATCAACATCTGACAATGAGCCATCAGTATAATTTACCGAAACCCACCCGTTTGAATCTGTTATGCTGGTATTAAATACTTCTGTATCATTCCAGAACTCCACAAAATAACCGGAAATTGGATTGGATGACTTTTCGTCGATTACCCGGCAGCTGATGTTCGTTGTTGTGCCGTTAAATATTATATCCGGATTAAGTATGCCATTACTTACAGTTGACCAGCCCCACACATCCAAAGTCCTGTTTTCAGTTACATTAAGGTTGCCTGAAGTATCATTGGCCCAAACCCTCCATGTAAGATTATTCGGCATATCCATTTCAACAGGAACCTGTATTGTAAAGTTTGCCCAATCCTGCGTGCCGGACATAGCAGCAGGGGTAACAATAGTATTGTTCTTCCATACAGTTCCATTATGCCATTCTACAAAACCGTAAGACAGCTCAAAATTATCAGTCCAGTTTGAATAAAGATATGCATATTCGCCCTTGTATATTTTTCCGGTAATATTTGAATCAAGAGGCAAATGCCATTTTGGCGGCGCGCCTTCAAGAGTTGTAAGTGTTATATTCTGTTCATTGGTCAAAGAAGCGTTATATTTCTTTGATGGATCGTCAATTATGTAGCATGAAAGATTCTCTTCACCGGGGCTGTTATCCTGATAAGAATACGATGCCCAGCCGGAGAATACCGTCGTGTTTGAGCCAAGATACGAAGTAGAATTATAAAACAACACAGTATACCCGGAAATTGATGTTGAGTCATCGGCCGTAACTTTACAGCGTATTGTCGTACTCTCGCCAACATCTATAGTATTGTCTGTAAGTTCTATATCGCTTGCAAGTATATATGACCAGCCCCATACATCAAAAACAAGATAATCAAGAGTATAGTTGAAATTATCATAAGTGTCATTGGCGTAAATCTTTACAGCATGATCTCCTAAAAGCCAGTTAGAATCTGTTGATATTGTATAATTTGTCCACGACCCCTGCGGCGTTATAGTGTGATTTGAAAAGGATGAAGCAGTTGAATTGTACTCCACCAAAGCAGCACCAATAGTCTCATTCCACTTCGCATATACCAAAATCGTATCTCCGCGGTTTATTTGGGTCATGTTTGTGCCATATATGCTGTTCTCAAGATAGGGTGAATCATAATCCTCATCAACAACATTGTAGGTATCATATTCAGTTCTGGTAAAATCTGTTGTATTTATTGTAAATCTTACAGAATATGTGCCCTGCGAGTTAGCCGTTACATTAAATACATAAAAGAAAGTTGCATTGTCCCCAATCTGAACAAGTCCTCCAAGTGTGGAATTCCACGCCACAATACCTTCTGACCAGTTCCCACCTGTAAAGTTCTGCGTGTTGTTGCCATACCAGATATCATTTGCCGAATTTATCTGCCATGTAGAATTAAGGGTTTGATGAGTTATGTTATCAGAATCCGTAATGGTCCAATTCGCCTCACTTGTATCGCTATTATTAATTTCCACTTCAAAACGATAATCATGATTGACAAACAAGTCAAATGTTTCATTAAGCCCTGTCGCCCAAAGAATTGACTTATCTGTCTTTGGGTCAGAGGCATCAGTCACATCATAAATTCTTACTTCAACAAATGTAATATTTACAGATTCTGTTATGTTAAATTCATACACATCACTTATATTTTCGTTGTTATCATTTTTAAGAATATTATCAAAAGGATCCGTAAGAGCGGCATAAATACGATATAATCCCGGCTCGTTTTTGTCAGTATTCCAGCCAATAGAATTCCATATATCATAAATTGTAAGCTCAGAGTTCGACACAATTGTTTTCACGGAATTATACACCGTATCTACAACAGACCATGTGCCGTCAACAAATTTTTGAACCTGCATCAGAAGGTACCCTCGTATGTTTGTCGAGCCGGTATTCAGCAATTTAGACTCATTATTCGTCTCCTCCGCCCCAATGGATGCTGTAGCTGCCTGATAATACTGGTAAAACGCTGTTTTGTCGCTGTCAGCATGGCTGTTATTGAAAAAATTTGATGAATCCCCTTTCGAGATACCTGCAAGATGCGTTGATTGATCATAAAGTACTGTTGAGTATCGAAACATTATATCTCCTGTCTTGTAAAGCACCATCTGCAACAAAACATCAGAACCGGCGCCTCCGCTATTGGTGTTTGTATCCCAGGTATATATTACGCGGTCAGAATATTCTTTTTTGTAAGTATCTTCATTGTTTCCAATCCACGGATCATAATCATCCCAGATGACCGCCGCCATTTTCCTTGCAATAAATTCGCTCTCTGATGGCGTCGGGTCAACTGTAGGGTCTGTAAAATCCACAAACCCATTGTCGAAAATATTTGTTGTTGTATAGTTTGTTCCAAAAAATGAGAAAGTAAATGGAAGAGCATAACTGTTTTTGACCTGTTCATCATCAAGATTAAGCGCCGTTTTCCCGGAATCATCATCAAGTCCCTGGGGAATATCCTGTCTGGAATAATAAACACTCGAGCAATCGGAAGCATTCGATGCCTCACTGCAAGAATCAGCCCATATTGTATAGCTCGGGGTTATTGCCGCAGTATTGGCATAATACAGATAATATGTATTTGTCGATGTGTTGGTTATGTTTACAATAAACGAAAACTCAGCAGACTGGCACTTTTCTTGAGAGTAAGCCTCGCTGATTATCCTTATCGGTATTTCTGTACCAACACTATCTATTATCCTAAAATCCCTTATACAGTTAAGCCCGTTTCCATCGGTTGAGACATTTACATAGAACGGCCAGTTTGTCCTGTTTGAAACGCCCGGTTCAGTTACATTTATCTCTTTTCTGTACTGCCATGATGAATTCCACCACCCTAGCGGTGCGCTTGTTAAATTCACATCCTCATTTGCCCGGTATGTATCGTTTAGTGTTTTCACCACAAAAGAAGCATTTGCCGCCACATAAAAATTGTAGGTCTGGCTTGTGTTTGTCTCACCCGCAGTATTGTTTGCCCAGATATAATATGCGTGGGCGCCGCGCTGCCAGATATCTGTAAAATTATACGAGAAATTTTCAGGCGTTGCATTCACCATCACAAAATTTGATGTTGTTGTGTTCGGATAGGTTATATAAACCTTCACACTATCAACGCCATTATCATCGGATACATTCACTGATAGGCTTACATTATATCCAAAACCAACAGTCTGCGGTGATGCTATTGTGCCTGTGAAATTAGGCCGGTCATTTACAGTTATATTGATTGTAGTAAAATTTAAATTAAGATATATCGCATCGCTTCCCGCAAAACTTGCATTGAGTATATGAACGCCCGTAAATGCATCTGATGGTATTGCATAATTTATTTCTGCAAGCCCCGCCCCATCCGTAATATCTTTTCCTATAAAATAAGGCTGTGTTGTGTCATTAAATGAAACATTAAGATTTGAAACCGCAGTTCCATTGTCATAATAAAGCCATACTTTAAGATTTACCGTATCTGCCGCGACAACCACCGTGTCATTTACCTGAAAATTTGAAAGTGTTGTGTTTGCATACACTAAAACATCTACATTCGTCCAGTCTTCCCTGCTTTCATTGTCTGTTGACCTTAATCTTATCTGCTGTTGCCCGAGAGCAGCGGTTATACTGACATTTGCCGTTATATTATTCCACAAAAGAGAGCCGCCCAAAAGTTCATCAGTATATTGCGTCAAATTCCCCGAATAGTTTGTCCACCCCGAAGGGAGTGTCCAGTTAGCCCATATTTTGTAAAGAGACGAAGCTATTGTATTATTCGCATAACCGATAAGGTTTGCATAGCCATTTCTCGTTATTTTTGTCATAGCCACAGGAATGGTTACATTTGTTACAAGCTCTCCGCCAACGCGTATTTGAAGAATCTTATTTTTCTGCCCAACCCATGTACGGGCATCGCCTGTAGGGTTTGTATAGTTTACAGTAACATTAAGATCATAATCTCCTGCAGGGGTCGAGCTGTTTGTTGATATGTTAAATGGTGCAATTTCTTGCATGCCGTTCGTCACATTTAAAAGATTACAATAATCCTGCGCCTCCTGGCCGGTTAAAGTACAGTTGCAAATAATCCCCGTAATCTGGGGGCAGTTCATCGTGATAATAACATCTGTTATGTTTTTAGACCATACATTCCCGATTGTAAAATTATATTCCGCAAATTCTCCTGAAAATATTTTTACCGGATTGAGTGTAGATGAGAAATTATCAGGCATGTGATGAACTGTAAAATTCACACTATTGTTCTGGTTGGATGCGCCGTTCTGCCAGTCAATAAAAACATTCCAGTAAAAAGTATACACTCCCGCGGTTGCATCTAACGGTATTATATATCCGCTTGTTGAATTATCATAAGTTTGTTCGCAGGTACTTCCTTCGGGGATATCGCCGCAGCCTTTTGTCTCATTTGAAGGTCCCCATGAGACATCATCCTTGCTTGTGTCCTGAACATTCAAAGTAATGTTCGCATCAATAGCAATAGCATTCTGGGCAATAACAGTTATGTTAATCCAATTTATTACATCTCCTGTCTCATATTCATTAATCGAGAAAACCTCAGGATTCTTATGTTCAATATCTGTTACAACAACAGTTGCGCCAACAATCGTAAAATTGTATGTCGCCATAAGGTATACATTGTTCTCATCACGCATCATTACAGGCGGCATAGATGCATCATAAATTGCAAGCTTAACACGATATAACCCCGTAGCTCTTATAAGCGTGTTCCACCCCTCCGCATCCCATAAAGAACCAAGATAGGTTATAGAGTTATTGGCTGTCTGCCTGTCTGTTTCTGCCATTGTATCATCCAGAACCGGATTTCCTAAATTTACCCAGCTTCCGCTGTCGTATTTCTGAACTCTAAGTATTGTCCTATATGTCACATCCGTATTTCCAATGTTTTGAACTTTTGATTCCCTAGGCTCGGCATCACTCTGCGTTTGGGTAAGCGTCCCTGAAGGAGCACCTCCCGACAGCGCAGCGTAGCTTGGATATGTCTTGTTTTCAAGCTCCGCCACATCAAAGTAAACATAATACGCCCTCTCTGTATCTGCCGGGGTCGTACCGTTCATATCCCACGAAATATCAAGTAATGCATTTGATTTCTCATCATAAGAACTGCCATTTACACTCAAGGTTATATTATCAAAATCAGCATATGCATACTCATCATTATCCCAATCGCCAATTTTAAGACCCATATCAAGATAATACCATCCCGCAGATGTTATGTATTGGGTCACATCAAAAGAGAAACTATCAGATATTGATGATGGGTCAACTGCAAAATAGACTTCATTATCCCCATCAGCAAATGGGTCTCCAAAATCTAGATTGCTTCCAAGATAATACATCTGCGTTGTAGTTCCGATTCTTGCCTTTATCCATAAGACATCGCCGGAATCAAGACCAAAATCAGTTACAGACCAGTCGAATGAAAAATTTGCCTCTCCGCCGTTTGAAATTGCGTCAGATACATATTCGCTCACATAAAACGAAACCCCGTATGCTCCCGAAGCCTGGCCGTCATTATCACAGAAATCATCTCCAATTGTTATTCTAATCAAATCATCATTCAAAACATCAGCATTATTAAAAACAACACAGGTTGATGAAAGGCCGTAAACGCTTCCTGCCCAGTCCCAGCCGTCATTGGATCCGGATGATCCGAAAGTGTTTGCCGTTGAGTTAAGCCCGTTTGTAAAATCAACAGGCTGCGGCATATCTTGTGAAACTTCCCACAGGTCAATCTCTGGCGGCGGTGTATCAACAAAACTTGAATTTATTTCAATATTTATGCCTGCGGTTTCATTCCATTCTATGATTCTGACAGAATTATTGTCTAAAGACATCCCGTAAGCCCCAAGATAAAAAAGATGTTCTGTAAAATCCACAGTCTCTGTTATCAGCACATCAGTCTCCAAAACTGTGCTCGACACAGTCACAGGAATACGATAATTAAAGGATGTATTCCACCAGTCATGCGCTTTTATCTTTACATCTTCATTAGGGCCGTATTCTTTTTTCTCAGTTATTGCCCTTATAGATAAGTTTGAATAAACATTAAAATAACGAATATCATCGGAGGTGTCATTGTAAAGGCCGAAAGAATCATTAGCCCACACATAAAAACTATATGTTCCGTAAAGCCATGCAGTGTAATTGTAGCCCCATCTGCCCGACTCATTTGTCCCCGAAACAAGTGTCATAGGGTAAGAAATCTCTCCGTAAACACTATGATTTATGTAAACAAGTGCAGTTTCAATCTGGTTTGTATCATTTATGCTTACCCACATACTTACAGGATAACCATTCCCGACAACAGATGGCGAATTAGAAACATTGAACAATATAACAAAATCATGTACATTAATTTCTGTTTCAATACTTGAAGGATTTGTATATATCACAGAACTTCCGTTATAAGACACATTTATTGTGTGATTTCCGGTATTGGATGTTATCGGCACCATGTAATCCAGATACACCCATCCAAGAGAATCTGTAATATTAGTTCCCATTAAAATGCTGTCAGTTTCGTCAAAAAACTCTACTGTTTCCCCAACAACCACAGTATTATTGTCATATCTCAATTTTGCCGTTATCCTCACGGTCTGACCGCGTATCGGATCATATGGTTTTGAAGGCTGGTCAAGATTTGCGACATCCAGATTATAAAACACGGTATTTGCGTATACATCAATAAGCGCATAATCATCATCATGCCCGCCCTCAGTTGCATTTGATGATAGGTTTAATCTTTCTTGACCCAAAGGCGCAGAAAGGCTTATTGATGCTGTGATGTTATTCCATGAAGTGTTGCTGTAATTTAAAGTTCCCGCATACTGTGTCATATTTCCTGTAACATTCGACCAGTGCGTGGGAAGCGACCAGTTGAGCCACACATTTGTCTTGTTAGTATCCCCCACATATGTCACCTTACCATAAAGATCCTGATTCGTATTTCTTGTGACTTTTGCAGGGGCATCAAAAACAGCAACAATAAGATCTTCAGAACTCTGAATCTCAAGTATCCGATTTTGAACTTCAGGCCATGTGTGCGCCTGATTGCCTGGATTGGTATAATTCACAGTAACATTCACATCATAATTTATCATGGGTGTGCCCGATGTGGTGGATACATTAAATGATGCGTAATTTGTAGCCAAAGATGTTATGTTTTCAAGTTCGCAATAATCCTGATTTGTCTGTCCTAAAAGAGTGCAGTTGCACACGATACCTATTGCCTTCGGGCAGTTTATAGAAACATTCACAAAAGTTAAATTTTTGCTCCAGGGATTGTGTATTGAAAAATTGTATAACCCATCATCTCCCTGTATGAATTTAAATGGAGTTGGGTCTATTTGGGAATTCAAGTCATTTTCGGGAATATTATATATTTTGAAAGTCGCAGACGAATTCTCAGTCGATGTACCCGACCAAAGAACAGTTGTGTTTAGCTTGTATGTTCCGGCGATTTCACCCTCAGGAATTATGTATCCGTATGAGACATTATCATAAGAAACCTTACAGGTTGTGTCTTCCGAAAGAAGGGAAGCACATTCTTTGTTGTCATCCGGCCCCCAGAGCACAATACCGTCAGTTGTGTTTAGTATATTAAGTGTTGTGTTTACTTTTGATGCGTTTGCGCTTTTCGCTTCAGCGGTTATGTTTATCCATGTTATGTTGTCAAGAGTCTCGTATTCCAAGACACCGAAAACATTCTTGTTTTCATATTCAATATCCGTCTGGCTTACAACAGACACTAAAACATACTCTGTTTCATCAGAAACATTCGCTTCGGAATTCAAAGATGTTGAATTACATCTTACAATATAACTCCCAAGCTCTTTTTCAGTAATCGTAAATGAAAAACCATCCGTTGCGCCATTTGAAATGTTCCCCGCATCATACAATGCATTGCTTGTGGTAAGGTTCGAAGAGATTGTAGGCATATTAATAAAATCAGTACAACCAACACCCGTGCAATACTGAGGATAAAGGACAACATCATTGCACTGGCCAAAATCGCATGTAGCATTGCATGTAAGTAAAAATGTTCCTTCATCATAACCATATACTATTGCAGTTGGGACAGTCATGTTTGTTGTAAGAATTACACCGCCATAGGATAAATCAACTCTGCTGTTTCTTGTATTAATATCATAACCAAGATAATAAAAAATATTCCGATTATCCCCGGAACCTTTATCTGTTGAAACATACGGATGCACCTCAGCTATTAGTCGATGCCCTTTTGGAAGTAAATAATTGACATTTGAAAGAGTGTATGTATATTCCGCATAACTTATAGAACCCATTAGCGTGTCAGTATCATTTGTTGCAATCACGGTTGTTGATGCATCATCCGGGTCAAAATCAATCAGCTTCACAAAATCTATACTGACTTGATCCTTGTTTCCCGCAATAGAAGAAACATACGACCAGAAATAAAAAATCTGTGTGCCGGTTACATTAATATCGTAATCAAACACAGGGGAATAAAAATCATAATGAGGGCAATCATCCGTTGAACATGAATTGCTTCCAAAACTATCTTCCCTTAATGTGCCCGTAGGTGCTGTGTCATTAAAAAGGCGGTTTGATGTTGTTGAAAGCCCGACAGATACATCAGGGTCAACCCAGTGAAAATAATAAGTTGGTGTGACGATGGCCGCATAAACCATCACAACATTTGCAAATAACGCCAATATAATAATAATTGACAAAAACAGATTTCCTTTTGCACTTACCTGCGATTTAGGATTAATTCTCATTTCTTTTTCGACCTAATATTTTCTTTTATTTTACGCAATTGCTGTGTTCTTATTGACTGCGCTAACTGAATATTTCTTCGTTTGGGTATTCTTCGCTTCACATGCTCTTGCACATTCTTATTTGTAACAAGAAGTCCTGTTCCTGCAAGCGCAAGAAGTGAAGCAAGGACAGAACCGATAGATGCGATATAATCAAAAAATCCTTTTTTGTCTTCAACTTTATCTAAATTATTGTTTGTATTTGTTTCCTGCGTTTCATTCAAATCCCTTATTGCATCTGGCTGCTCATTTTCATCTTCAGGAATATTCTCAACAATATTCGTTCCATCATTGCTATCTTCTGTATCTTCAGGGATTTCTAGAAAGAGTGTACTTGGCGTGTTGGTGTTTTCTTCAGGCACATCATCTACAGCCACATCACAGTCACCGCCGGTTATTTTGTATTTTTTTTCCGGTGTTTCGACTATATTTCCGTCCGTATCATTTGCCCACCAGACATATTTGTATTCTCCGCACGCAAGGTCAACCAAACGATATTCATAAGTAATATTCGACCGGTTACTATCTGTATAATCCACACCATCAAGTTTGAAAACAACAGAATCTATACCAAAATCATCAATCCAATCAATACTAAAAACATATTCTTTATCTTGTACCCATTCAGTTGGTGATAATGGCGAAACACCTCTGTTCGACCATTGCGGTTCAAAAGGAAGATAGTTTATTTCAAGACTGTTAGTTCCAAAAGTTGCTGTTAAGTCAAACAACACCAAAGTTCCGGAAACATTATTGTAAACATACTTGTTTGTTTCAAGAACCCCGCCATTGTAAGACACCGTTGATATGACTCTATGCGGTTCAGTATTCAATTCAGTCTCATCAACAATGTAATCAAAAACATCACTATTTTTGATATTTACAGTTCTTAAATCCTCAGAAATGCTGCTTGAAATAACCTCAACATCTATTTTTTCAAGCAGTTCATCAGCACCATATATAACTTCTGCACTGCCCGAATCATCCAGATATACTTTTTCAATAAGGTTTTGGTTCATCCGTAAAATAGCCTCATCAAAAGTTTCGCTGTCCGCTTCAGCTTCGCTTAAGACCGATGTAAAAACATGCATAGATATTTTCGCCGAACTGCCAGAACCAACACTTCCTGTATTGAATTCAAACACTGTTGAGGGTATAATACTGCCATAATCAGCATAAACAAGTTCAAAAGAATCATTTATCTCTGGCGGGAGCAAAAATGACTCATCCGCCATATCCGTATTTTTAAGATAAGTTGTGTATGGCTGAATCGGGCAATAAAGCGCACTTTGATGCACCTGCTCTTCTGCCAAACCAATGCATCTTGTTTTTTCCTGGTGATGCATCAATTCTTTTGTGGTATTACTATTTTCGTAAAACGCATACTGCTTGTTTAGGTCATCATTCTTAAGCATGTATACAAAGTCAACAAGCCAAACATCATAATTCTTAGAAACCATATCAATATTTGTAAGTTCATAAGAAAGTATTGTTTCAGCCCCTTTTACGATAATTGTCCTTTTTAAATCGGCAGTTATATTTTGGACATGCTTGTACGCTGTATGCGTAAAACTATCTGCATCAATCTGTGTCTCCGTGTTATCCCACCCCACATTTGCCCAATAATTTGAAGGGCTTATAGCATCAAAAGCACCTGTTCCGGTTGATATGTGAAGCCCCTCGATTGTAAAAGGTATGCGATATTGTTTTGAAACATTGTCTGTCACAGTCCATCTGCTTGGCTCGCCTTCAAGCTGGCCGTATGAGTAAAAATTATAATTAGTTGCTTTATTGACGGAACTATCAAAAATAACAGAACTTATTTCCATATCCGGTTCTTGCATTTCAAAACCTTTTGGAGCGTATTTTACAAAAGGCAAATCTGCAATGATTCGGGTCGTAGTATTTGAAAAGTGTATAAATGCACCATTAAAATTCGTTATTCCGTTATGCTCACCTTTGCCCAAAAAATATCCATGTGCCCCAACCACCTTTTCAAATGTTGCCTCAATTCCGCGACTAGTTATCTCAAAAAAAGGCATATTTGCAGAAACCTCTAAAATATCTCCATCAGAAACATAAGGCCAGACAACCCGCACATTGGTATAATTCATAGAAAAATTCGTAGGCAAAATGAACGCGTATTCTCTTTCAGCTGAAAATGTCCAACTCCCATCGGTATCAGATATAGGCTCTACCCACCGGTTCAAATCAAAATTTACCGGCTCTATTGTTGCATTCCATGTAATAAATATTGAATGCTCATTTTCATTAAACTCAGGAACTTCAAAGAAAAGTTTGGCGGGATATGAAGAATCATCCAATGTTATTGCAAGTGATAAATTTGACTGAATCACATATTCATCACCAAGTTCATCATCACCATTTGTATCGTAAAGACCCCACAAATTAATGGTCATATTTTTATCATCCGTATTGTTCAGCGTTACTTTGTAAGCCATAAGAAACGGGTTGCCGGTTGTAATATTTTGTGAGTTCTGAAAATATGTTTCTTCAGGATACTCAACAGTAAATGTTCTTGTTGTATTTCCTGTATTTCCTGCCTCATCAACACATGATAAGACCAAGGAATTTAAACCATCCCCCGCCAGAAGGGTTGTATTCCCTAAAAGTGCAACAGTTTCAGTATCATTCAAAGAATAGGTACAGATTACATTTTCCTCACTTACAGCATAATTAAGAGGTATCAAATTCGACAAGTATGTTTTCTCTTCAGGCGAAAATAACTGCACAACCGGAGCTGTAACATCAGCATCAAAACTATATTCCTCAAAGCCCCGGCCGCCGTCAGTATCATTACAATAGACCTTAACTGCGTATATGCCATCCGCATTGAAATATAAAGCATGCTCAAAGACCCCGCCAGCCACAGTACTCATTGTTTCATTTTCGCCGCCGCCAACAGACAGTATGCATGAATCAATCACGCTGTCAGTCGTCGCATTGACTTTTATTATTGTCCCGTTGGCGACAACAGAATTGTTTTCAGGTTCGACCAAAACTATTGAAATCGGTATGTTCTCTAATATTGTAAATATTCTTGACTGGTGAGATATCCCTTCTGTGTCGTTCGCCCATACATCAAGCATGTATGTCCCGTAATCAAGAAGAATAGATATCTCATCAATTAAAACGGTCCCCGTGTATGTGTTGTCATCGTATGCAGGCATAAGCGCTATATCTATATATGCCGCATCCACGGATATGTCTGGCGTTGTGAAATTTATCTTAAACCAGCCATCACCTGCATCAGTCCGCAAATATTCTGTAATGCTTTCTGTTGCCCAATCATCAAAAGACCATGCATCTGTATTATTAAAACACATATAAAACTGATCCAAAAATCCCTCTACAGCATCATCATCAGACGAATAGAATGCAAGACAATAACCATAGATTGAACTGCCGTTATTGAATGTCATATCCGGCTTTACATAAAACTCAACATCAAAATTCTTTTTTCCGGTTCCCACAAACATTGAATATAAAAGATAATCATTAGAATCGTTCCCGTCATATGTAAATTCAAGAGCATTATCTCCAAAAAGTGTATCGCTTGTAAGCGCATAGCTGTCTGAATTCCACTCAATAAGTGTTGTAGAGTCATAGAACTGCCAGTGGAGAGGAACAAGAGAGCCATTTTCTGTAACTGCCGTCTCAAAACCTCCGTTTGCAATCAGGCTTATGTTCTGAGAAACACTATCATCGTAAACGCCGATAGTGATATTTGCACCGCTGTCAAGAGAATACCATATTGAATCCGCACCAACTGCCGAAACATCAAGTAGCGGGTTTCTATCCTGCATATACCCCGATATTGGTGAATTTATTATAATTGCAGGAATGGCGCTCGCCAAAGCCCCAAATATCAGCAACATCCCAAACAAAAACACTGCAGTTTTTATCATCCCTTCACCCACCATATTCTTCAGATTTATTGGTGCCCTGCGGGAAATTGGATTGGAGTTTAAGAAACTCTTTTTCCCGCAAGGGCTATTATCCTTTCTGGATAAACATGAATTCTTAATTTCTTTTCTGATTTTTGATTTTGTATCTGTCATTTAATCCCTCTAGTAAGTTCCGTTCACCATGAAATAAATTGTGCCAATGTACTGGTCTGCTGCAGTTGAATTAGGGACTGTCATCCACCAGTAAAATGTCGTGTTTGTTCCTGAATTCATTGTGCTTTGCACAGAAAACCAATCACTTTCAAGCTCTTCAACAGTTGCGTGCGTTGTTGCATTCCAGTCAATTGTATCTGTAGACACATTGTAGTCCGGCTGTAAAATATTTGTAAGATTGGCTCCCTTAATCCAAAGACCGCCGTCTGCATCATTTGAGTTCAAATCAAGTGTTGCATTGTAAAGATTGCCCGCGTTTCCTACAGCAGATAGGTATTCGTTGGGATTGCCTACACCGAAATCAATAAGCGAGAACTGCAAGGAAAGCAAAAGCACTTTCCCGATTTGCACAGTTGAATCCAAAGTTTCATTGTTCGCAGGAGAAGTGGATGTGAACTCAACATCAATTTCGTACTTATCCTGAAGTGTGCCTGTTGAATTCACAACCCATGTAAGTGTGCAATTATCTCCTTCATCCATGGTTCCGCATGACTTAGGGTTCGGCCCGTCATGTATGTAAAAAGGCATCCCCGACCCGACAGGTATTGCCGTATCCGGTGCAGCCCCGGTATTGTTATATCTTGCAGTGCCCGAAACAACCCCGCAGTCATCCTCAAAGCACCAGACAGTCGCATTTATTGTAAAGTTCCTGTCTTTAGGAACAACTGTATCGTCTGGTGGTGTATTAAGTGTTGCATTTATCCAGCCGCCAAGAGCAGTGACATTATATGTTGAGTAATCATAGCTTCCCGCATTCTGTGATGTATCGTTTACAAGGAAATATACAGGATATTCTCCGGACTCAACAGGCGTTATGTTAAATACATAATAGAAAGTCATCGTATTCCCCTTACCCAAAAGCCCGCCGTTTGAAAGATCCCATGATACCTTTCCGCCAGACCATGTCCCGCCCGTTTTATCAGGACCGCCAAGGTTGTACCAAATGTCATTTATTGCATCTATCTGCCATGACGAATTAAGTCCCTCTTGATATGCGGCATCTCCTGCCAGAATGTTCCAGTTAGCATCACCGTTATTCCTTACAGTAAATTCAACCCTCCATGTCTCATTCGCAATGACTTCGAAATCAATAGTTGTATTAATCCCGTAATCCATAAGAATTGTTCCGCCGGTATGCGTATCTCCAAGCCCGGTAACATTATACACAGTAATATTTGTAATATTGGGTATTGCTACTTTAGACCCGCCGCCAAAGGAATCAAAAGAGGTCGTGTTAAACCATATGTGTGTTGTATTCTCTCCGAAATCCACATAGTCGGATGTCTCATTTACATCCCATGAATTGCATTCTTTTGTGGCAAAGTTCCAGTCTGTGCAGTGAAGTATGTTTGATATGTTAAGCCCCGATTTTGGAATGACAAGCCGTGCATACTCATACAACAGGCTCGAATCATCAAGAGCTATTATCGGCGTCACATTACATATATAATTGTAAGCAAATGCAGATTCTAAGATATCATTCTGCGGAAGCGTGCCGGAATAACCCTCAACAGACTGCACATCAATCTGCAGGTTGCCCGTTATGTTAATATTGTTCAAAGTCAGCCACATATTATCCGATACGGGCGATGTTATCTCAAGTGTATAATTATAGTTCTCTGCAACATTGTCAACAAAGGATGTTAAAGATTGCGTTAATATTTCGGAACTTACTGTTTCACCATACACATTCTTAAGGATAATACTTGTGCTGTCAATGCTTTCTCCTGCAAGGTCTGTGTTGGTCAAGGTAATTATATCAACCTCTTCAAGAGTATAATTAACACTGGCTGAGAATTGGTCAATATTGAATTCATGAAACCTTGTGGTGTCTAACGGTGTTGCAGTCCCGCTTTGCCAAAAACTTAAAGAGCCAGTCATATTCCCGTCCGCAGACATCGCATCAGTCACATTCGCGCCTGCAAGTGTCAGGACATGGGTTGTGTCAGAACCATTGGCATCAATCAGCTCTCCTGCAATCCATGCAGATGAAGAATAGTTATACCAGCCGAGGCGGTACGAATAGACATTGTTCGATGTTGGGTTATCATAATATGCCCGGACATCCATATAATCAATATGCCAGTCATATCTGTTACCGTCATCTATTCCTTCATCCTCAAACATTACCCGAACCATGCCTGCCGCATCAATAAGATTCTCTACATCCGTTGTTGTCTCACAGATATAGGTAGTCCATGAGGTATCTGTTGCAGGAAGATATATGCACTCCGGCTGTACAGTACTGCTTGAAGCAAAATCGTAGAAATGAAATCCAAGCCCTTCTGTTGTGCCTCCGGAAAACCTTCTTGCGACAACCTTTATCCCTAATTTACTGTATGTTGCTTCTATAGCGTATTCGGGGACATAAAACTCAAGACCTAAAAGATTAATATTATTTTGGGACGCTCCCTCCTGAAGCGTGCCGTAAATGCCGTCACCCTCATAATGCATATCTGAAATAGCAGAATAGGTTATATCTCCTTTTGTCTGTGCAGAACTATACTTCGCATACGGCGCATTGTCTAAATGCCGTAACATATCCCATGTGAAATTTATCTGGTTTACAACAAATTCCGGAGTACCCGCATTCGTCCTTATCCGCGCATAGTATGTGCTTTCAGTTATTGAATCCGAAACATTTGTCCAGTTAAGATACTCATCATCCGACACCTCAATCTCGCTGCAGGAACCTTGCAGAAAGCCGCCGGAATATGTTAAAGCATCACAATATACTGTCTCAACCCCCAGTGTTATCGTAAGGTTTAATGTTTTTGAATTTACGAGAGAATTGTTATAATAAAGTGTTGGCGCATCG
>JAGLIP010000010.1 GCA_023142905.1 Candidatus Aenigmatarchaeota archaeon
CCTGCTCTTACATCCCAGTAAGGGAGATAAAACAAATATGAAGTTATCCGCCCTTAAAGAGCAACATGTCTAAAGTTGTATACATATATTATCGCCAATCATATATATAGTTTTCGGTCAATTTGGCTTTGTGTAAAAAGTAGCGTTTGTGTATAAAGTCGGGAGTCTGTGTAAAAAGTTACTTTATTGTTTTATCTAGTAGAGAATTTGTTTCTTCTAAAGCAGATTCTAAGCGTTTTTTAATTATTTGTAGTATTTTATAATTTTTCAATTCTTTTAACTGTGTATTCATATCAGGAACATCAATATTCAATTCGTTAACAAGTTCTCGATTTAAATAACTTACTCCTTCCTTACTAGTTTGAACCTCACGAAATAAATGTCTT
Organism: Candidatus Aenigmatarchaeota archaeon; assembly: GCA_023142905.1. Lineage (GTDB taxonomy): Archaea > EX4484-52 > EX4484-52 > EX4484-52 > B79-G9 > GLR112. The sequence goes on from JAGLIP010000010.1 coordinate 387, forward strand.
AATTTGAAAACAACCCATTCCAAAGATATTTTATCCCTCCATTCAGGTAATGGAATTATAACTGCGGTATTATTAGCATCAAATAAATTGTATTGAATATAAACATCTCCATCATTATTTCCTTTTGTTGGATAAGTTATACATGGTAAATCCTTATTTGAAACAAGTGATTTACCCCAATACCCCTTTAATTCATTTCGACCAGTCAATACGGGGATTTTACCTTCTAAGATATAAAGCTCTTCATCAGTTATTTGATGCCCTTGTTTGATATTAAACATCTGATTTAATTTCATTTATTTTTTTCACCTCTGTTTGTAGTTTCTTTACTCTTTTTTCAAATTCAATAAGTGTAATGTTTTTTGCTTCATAAGGTCTTAACCAATATTCAGGCATAAGTGTCATATAAGTATCATTAATAATTTTTGATATATCTAAAAAACCACATTTTCTTAATTTCCGTTTTATGTATTTATCATCAATCCATTCAGTACCCTTCGTTAGAGAATCATCAAATGTACCCCAACGACCCTCAAGTTTTCCAACCACCTCTTCACCATTTGTGCGCACCCAACTTAAAATTTCATTATGCAACCATCCAGTTTTATTGTTTCTTTTTTTTGTAGGGAATCGTTTATCAGAATTTGCTAAACCGTCATTATCTATAATATACGCCCAAATCGGTTTTTTCTGAATTTTTGTAATTGTTTTACTCCTTTTTGTAAAAAACAACGCATAAGTCTTTTCTTTTGTGTATGGGGCAAAAGCGAACTTTGGGAGGGAAACAATATAATCAATATTGCATTTTTCTAACAAATCTTTCCTAAATTTCTTATATGTTGGATTTTCAAGAACGCCATCAGGAGTTATTACGCAAGCTTTTCCACCAAGTTTAAGTAATTTTATTATCTTACATAAAAAAGCAATCTCAGTTCTTACTGTTGAAATTGAACTTGTTTCAGCTTTAATTGTACCGTTACCGTATGGCGGATTCGTTATAATATAATCATATTCTTTATATTTCCATATTTTCTCAGGGTTCAAACTATCATCACGAAACATATTTGTGTGTCCGTCGCCAACTAAAAACATATTGAGTTTGGTTCGCGAAATATTTTCTTCACGAACATCAACACCATAAAAACAAGTTTTTGATATAAATTTCTCTGCATCTTTGTTTAATGTATCACTTTGCAGATAATTATTGTGCAATACCTTAAAACACTCTGTTAAAAATCCACCCGTACCACATGCGAGGTCTAAAATAGTAAATTGTCGTTCTTTATTAAAAAATTTTTCATCTTTCAAAAGAAGTTTTGCAAATATGTGCGCATAAGGTCTTCTTGTAAAATATTCACCGAACTGTTTTTTTTCTTTCTTTGAAGCAAACCTTTCATAAACCGCACCAAATAAATCGAAACCGCAACCATGAAGTGGTTTCATAGAATCAATTATATTATAAATATCAACAACATAATTTTTATGAATTTTTGATTTCTGCCCATTTGAACTAGAAATTAGTTTCCTAACAACATCCATCAACTTTTTGAAATCTCTGAAATCGGTCTCAGAGTCTAATCTTTGTATATATTGAACTAATTTCGCTATAACAACTTCAGATTTTTCATCATTACAGTCAGACCAATAGATTTCAGATTCGTCTTTCGTTTTTTCGATATTTGATTTTTCTTCAAAATATTCTAACGCGATAAAACCAATTGTAAAATCTATTTTTTCAACAGCATTTTCAAAATTGATGGCGCGATAAATTCTTGCCAATTCCCATAACTTCTTGTTAAATGTCGCCTCAGAAATTGTTGATGCAGAATCAACACTTGTATGTATATTGAGCATTTCTGGAGTTTTCTGTAACCCATTTTTAATTAAACGAAGAATATCAATATTTTGAAATTCTCTGATGGGATTTCCATTTAGTATTATTTCTTTACCCAGATAACCATTATAGAAAATTGAAGTTTTACAATTCGTTACAATAAAATACGGTATTTTTAATTTTTCTGATTTTTCTTTTCCTTGCTTAATTGCATCTTTCCAATCGGCATCATCTATCGAACAATTGTCTTTGACTTCAGCATAAGCAACTAAATTCTGAACAAATTGAGTTTCATTTTCTCCATCAAATTCGACTTCAGAAATCAATAAATCTGGTCTTTTAATTCCGGTGTATTTTTTGAAAGTAGTGTCGTTGACTATTTGTTTTGAAGGTATACTTAATTGAGCAACTAAAATATCCTCAATTAATCTTCTAACGGTCAACGCTTCTCTTTTCGTCTTAACCATCAGGATTCTCCTTCTAAAAACATTTTTATCGTTTGTTTTACAAATTCCGCCTTTATTATCATTAATTAACCTATTTATACATTATTCTTAATCCATTTATAATAGTATGTAGACCCTATAGTGCCAATATAATCAACCGTCAAACATAGCATAATTAACTACCCATGTCTTCCTTAATGTCCTTTTTTGTAATATCACAAGATTATGCCTTTGCAATATCTCCAAATTGTTTTTTACAGTTATCCAGCTTATATGCGACACTTTCGCAATTTCATTAACTGTTGTCGGTTTTCTTATCCTATGCATTGCCTTTAAAATATCTCTTTGTGTTCTACTCAGAGGCATTTTTAATCAACTCAATTTTAAGTTCTGGTTTTTCATTAAATTTTGAAGGAATAGTGACTGTGAACTTTATTTTGTCTGTCTTTGGTTCGAGATTCATTGTTTTCGCTATTTTCGCGGGAATCCTAACAGAATATTGCCTTTTGTCATATATAATTTTCGCGTCTTTTTCAATAATTTCTGGTTCGGCTTCCATTTCCTTTTTCAAATTTAGCAATTCGTCTTTATTTATCTCATTCATGCATATAATTTAGGTCGAGAAACTATATAAAACTACCGATTATCTATACAAAATAGGACGAAAATGTCGATACATTTATAAAGGTTTGTGACCTATAATATAGTAGGACGAATAAGTCTAAACATAGGTGATTCAAAATGAACAAACACGAAATGCAGGCGAGAAAAGAACGGGGTCTTATGATTGCGAAAACAGCGAGAATTGAAAAAACAGACAATGGCTGGAAAGTTCCAAGCCAATACGGTAATGGCACATATACCGTTATCAGCAACGGTTTCGAGGCAAAATGCAACTGCCCTGACCACGAGAAAAGAAAATGCAAGTGCAAGCACATATTCGCTGTTGAGTTCATGGTCACAAAACAGGTTGATAATGAAGGCAATGTAACAATAACGCAGACAGTAAGAAAGACTTATAAACAGAATTGGAACGCTTACGACAACGCGCAGACAAACGAAAAACAGCATTTCATGAAACTGTTAAAAGACATAACAGGCAATATAGAACAGCCAGAATACGCCTTTGGAAGACCTACTTTACCTATAAGCGACATGATTTACAGTTCAGTCCTTAAAACATACACCACATTCTCATTAAGACGGTTCATGAGCGACATTGAGACGGCGAAAGAGAAAGGATATGTCGAAAACAAGCCATGTTACGCATCTGTTGGTCATTTCATGCAGAGAGAAGACATAACGCCTGTTTTAAGCGAAATGGTGGCTCTTACAAGCGCACCATTAAAGGCAGTTGAGCATGACTTCGCCATTGACAGCACAGGATTCGGAACAAGCAATTTCCAAAGATGGTTCTCTTTCAAGCATGGAAAGGATATTAATTCAAGAAGATGGGTCAAATGCCATTTCATGACAGGCGTTAAGACAAATATAATCTCAAGCGTTAAGGTAACATCCGAATTTAACAATGATTCTCCCGAACTTAAAGGATTAGTTGCGAAAACGGATGAAACCTTTGAAATGGATGAAATATGCTGTGACAAGGCGTATTCTTCAAGGGATAACCACAAAATAATTGCACAAACAGGTGCAACGCCTTTTATCCCTTTCAAGAAAAACGCAACAGGCAAATCAAGAGGTTCTTTAATTTGGAGTAAAATGTATCATTATTTTATGCTGAACAACAACGAATACATGGAACACTATCACAAGAGAAGCAACGCTGAGACAACAGTTCATATGGTAAAATCAAAGTTCGGCGACAGGGTAAGAAGCAAATCATGGACTGCACAGGTCAATGAGGTATTATGCAAGATAATCTGCCACAATATATGCGTGGTTGTTCAGGAAATGCATGAATTGGGGTTAAACCCTCAATTCTGAATCTGATTGATTATATTTTAATAATACCTAGTGAAATCAAAATTATTACTACTAATACCGCCACAACAACATATAAAAAAATATCATTTTTTAGATTCATTTCTTTCTACCTCTCTTTCTTTTTCAATTGCTTCAAGTTTTTTAATTTCCTTACTTAATTTTTTGTTAGTGTGGTAAATATAAAATACGATGATAATTAACAAATATCCGATAGTTGCAATTAATTTTGTTATTATCTCAATTTCTAATTTAAAGGAACTAAAAAACCCCCATATAGCCATCAAAGGAACTAAAATAGCACTTAATTTGGTGAGAAAAATAGATAATTCAGTAAAAAAACTGTTATCGTCACTCATTTTAATCAATCAAATATCTTTAAAATAGTAAAAAGCAATATTTTTAATTTCCCATTTTTTTGCAACGGCTAATGCTTTATTGGAACAGTCTTTAGGCGTATATACTCTGAATTTATATCCTGCTGTAGAAAAAGCAGTATATTGTTCTTTTGTATGTTCTGTATCAATTGAGTCACAAGTCTCAATTTCTATTATTATTTTCTCTCCATCTATAATCCCAACAACATCTGGAATCATATTATTTATGGATTCTGGTTTTGGATAACCATTTATATCCGCAGAAATGACTTTGTCAACCCGTTCTGTAACCCTTTTAAGTAATTTTTTATGAATTTCGTCAGTTGGCATAACTAAATTAAAGCAACTGACTTTTAAATATTTGATTAATGATTGAATTATTTTTTTTGTTTTTTTCATATAATCACCCATTTTTAATTCCAAAGTCTGTCATCTGTTCTTAAAATTATAGTATTCTGCCCGAAAACTCCTGTTTCTGTTCCATTTTGTGTATAAAGTCCCTATTGTGTGTATAAAGTCGGCTCTTTTTTGGACTTTTTACACAAAGCCGGTCAATTTGATAACCCTAAAAAGAAATTAAATTAGTTCGATAATCGATATTGAATCTCTTGTTGACAAACTGTTCTGTAACCCATATGTTTGTTTCAGTATGCTGTGTGGTCTTTTCAACTTTAATTACCCCACCTGCAAACGCAAGATAGGGCATAATCTGGTCTGCAAGATTTCGGTCAATAGGTGCTTTGGATTCAAGAATCTCAGCCAATGTGTCACATGCCACAGAACCTACTTTATCTGCCGGAACACCCCGTTCGCCAAGGTCATCTGCACCAACCCTGGAGTTTTTGCCTCTGCCCCAAAGGACGACGGCACTTCCTGGACAATCACATTCAACATATTCTTCTTTTATATATATTTCTCGTTCAATTTGTTTTTCTGCTGCTTTTTTTTGCCTTTCTGTAACATGTGCCGCCATAAGGCTTTTGGATGCAATGGACAATCCAAACAACTTCAAATCCTCTTGTTTTTGCAATTCAAATGGATTCAGCTTTTTTGGCGGCGATATTGTTACTAAAACTTTTGCGCCGCCTTTAGGATAAAACCCATGCCTTAAAACAGAAATGTTAAAATCATAACCTATTTTTGAAAGAATCGGTCTTAACACTTCCTGTGTGTATGTAATCGGCGGTGCCCACTTACCGAAAGTTGCACCGCCGTCAATTGTAATTGTAATTGGTTTTTTTAAGTGCCACCCCACAATAAGTATGGCTTGCAAAACAAGGCTTACAGATGCTGCTGTCGGAACTGCCACATGAATGTCCTTATTGGATAAACTGCTAGGATAAAACTCAATTTCTTTTGAGCCTAAAAAAACGCCTTTTGTCTTTGCATTGCACATTTTCGCAACTGCGGTTATTGCACATATATGCTGGCTTTTAAGACCGGGAGTGCATCTTTTTGCTCGGATGTTTGTTATTTTCACAGGCACGCCCATAACAGCGGACAGTGCAGCCGCAGTTCTTACAATCTGGCCGCCACCCTCTTTATATGAACCGTCAATTGTCAACATAAATACAATCTTCGTGTTTAAAGATATAAATCTGGCTTGTCAAATTATCCAACAGGTGTATTAGATGAATATCACAGAACAGATGGCTCTTGCAAAAAGAAACACAGTTGAAATTGTAACTGAATCGGAGCTTAAAGACATTCTTTCAAAAAAAAAGCATCCTGTGTGCTATTGTGGGTACGAGACTTCCGGGGCCGTGCACCTAGGGCATGCGGTGACCATAACAAAGCTTATGGATCTTGAAAAAGCAGGATTCAAGGTAAAAGTGCTTTTTGCAGACTGGCACACTTGGCTTAACCGCAAAGGGGATTGGGATTTTATCCATAAGACAACAAAGATATGGGAAAGATCATTCAAAAGCATGGGCCTTAAAAATGCAGAGTTTGTTTTAGGCTCAACATTTCAAAGAAAAATGAGCTATGTCGATGACCTTCTTTCAATGTCTCTTGACACTACAATAAACAGGGCGCTTAGGAGCATGCAGGGAATCGCGCGGGATATTGAGCATGCGCATGTTTCTCAAGTAATCTATCCTTTTATGCAAATAGAGGATATAAAAGCACTTAAAGTGGATGTCGCTGTTGGTGGAATAGAGCAGAGAAAAATACACATGCTAGGCCGCGAACTTACACCAGTTCTTAATTATGGACCTTTTGCATGCATACACACACCATTAATTCCTTCACTTCAGGGACCTAGCGGCAAAATGTCATCCTCAAAACCAGAAACAATGATATCTGTTGCTGACAGTGATGAAGAGATAAAGAAAAAAATCAAAAAATCGTATTGCCCCGAAGGAATTGTTCAAGACAATCCAGTCTTGTCCATAGCAAAACTTCTTGTTTTCCCACGAATTGATGTACTAGAAATCAAACGACCGGAAAAGTTCGGAGGAACTGTTCAGTTTGAAAATTATGACTCTCTTGAGAGCGCTTTTGTAGATAAAAAGCTTCACCCGCTTGATCTTAAAAACAAAATTGCCGATGAAGTCTCTGATATTTTCGAGCCAGTACGCAGACATTTTAAAAAATAGTCTCACATTTTTAGAATTATTTGTTCTCAAATCGTTCAATCATATAGGTTCTACAATAATCTATTGCGTTTTTTGTAAGCCATACGCTTGTTGACTTACCGGTTCGCTGCTTTATTGTAAGCCCTAAGTCTTCCATTTTCTTAACACTTCTTGAAATATATGATGTTTTGGACTGGTCAGCCACATCATACATGCCCTCAACAATAGATTTTATTGTAATTGCACGGACTTGCCTGTCTGCCTGAACATTGTACAAATAAAAAAGAATTTGTTTTTCCTGGGGTGCAAGTGCGTCATTTTGTTTACTAAACTTTACTAAACTAAACTTTACTAAACTTGGTTTAGTTAACTTTACTAAACCGGATTTGGTTAAGCTTTGGTTTGGTTTAGTGTTTTCATCATATTCGCTGCCATCGTTTTCAAAGTTAACTGCTTTTTGGTTTAGTTTAGTTAAGTTAACTGAATTGGTTAAGTTTGCCGCAGGTAAGTTAACTGAATTGGTTAACTGTTCTTCGGAGAAAATTTGTGTTTTTGAAAGATTTTTGATTGATTGTTCAATCATATACATGCGATCATTTAACCCCATTTCATGTTCATGATTTTGTATTGCCAATTTACCAAAAATCATTAAATCTTTCTGATTTTGATGCATGAGATTTATTTTATTTTCAAGAACCGCCATATGCTGCTGTAACTGAGGTATTTGAGGGTTGTTTTGTGTGTGCTCAGAGTTCATCTTTTGCTTAATATCAACAATGTCTTCATCGAGAACGCATAGTGCGTGCGTGAAATCGTTAATTTTAGAATCTGTCTCTTTTTTGCTTCCAAGAATTAATTCGCGTAAATCAGCGTATTTTAGGTCTGTTGTTTTTTTGAGCTCCAAAAATTGTTCTTTGTTTTGATATTCTCTTTTTTTTGCCGAATTCCTAAAAAATATCCCGAATACCATATTGCTCTTTAATGTATTGTTACGCCAAAGATATAAATGTTGGTGCATATAAGCATGCATATATCGATATAGTTAATATGTTGCTTGTGATTTTATGATTGATATCAATACCCTCAGAGAAACCCCGGAAATTGTAATAAAAGATCTTGAAAAACGAGGGGATACAGAAAAGATAAAATGGATTGCAGACATTCTTGAAAAAGACAAGAAATGGCGGCAATCAATAAACAAGGTAAATGAGCTTAGATGCAAAAGAAATAAGGTTTCTCTTGAGATATCCGCCCTAAAAAAACAAAAAAAAGATGTGGTAGAAAAGATAGCTGAAATGAAAAAAGTCGCATCAAAAATAGATGCGCTAGAAAAAACAATAGAAAATGTGAGAGTTAAGATAGAATATATGCTTTTGCGACTTCCAAATATCATGCATGAGAGTGTACCTAAAGGTGTGGATGATACAAAAAATGTTGAAGTGCGGGCAGTCGGTAAAATAAAAAAAATGTCTTTTGAGCCAAAAGACCACATAGATATTGGCGAATCGTTGGATCTTTTTGATTTAGAACGAGGGGCTAAAGTATCTGGTGCGCGGTTTTATTACCTTAAGAATGATGCCGTTCTTTTAGAGTTTGCAATAATCCGTTTTGTGGTTGACCAACTTCAAAAAGATGGATATGAACTGATTATACCACCCATGCTTGTAAGAGAAAAAGTAATGGAAGGTGCGGGATTTCTTCCAGTTGGTGCTGAAGACATATACAAGATAGAAAATGAGGATTTGTATCTTGTCGGCACATCTGAGCAGGCGCTTGCAGGAATTCATATGGGTGAGACACTTGATGCAGCCACACTACCTAAAAAATATGCAGGGTATTCAACATGCTTTCGAACCGAAGCCGGAAGTCATGGGCGAGACACAAAAGGAATATTTAGAGTGCATCAATTTGAGAAAATTGAGATGTTTGTCTACACCAATCCTAAAAAATCGTGGGCTGAACACGAAAAATTAATCAAAACAGCAGAAAAACTGGTTAAAATGTTAGAGTTACCGTATAGAGTGGTAAATATATGCACCGGAGATTTGGGTGTTGTTGCCGCAAAAAAATACGATATTGAAGTGTGGCTCCCAGGGCAGGGAAAATATCGGGAGCTTGTATCCTGCAGCAACGATACGGATTATCAGGCAAGACGGCTGAATATAAAATACCGCAATAAAGTTGGCGAGTCTCCGGCAGGCCTTGTGCATACGCTGAATTCAACTGCTGTTGCTGTTACACGAATGATTGTCGCAATACTTGAAAATTACCAGCAAAAAGACGGTTCTGTTAAAATACCTAAAGTTCTTGTTCATTATATGGGTGGAAAGACAAAAATCATAAAATCCGCATAATATTCTCTAGTGTGTGATGTTCCTGTTTCGCGCTTTTGATGTTGTTCTATTGTTCTTGTGAGTGTATTTTATTGCACACAAACCATAAACCCTTGTGTTTTTGTGAGAATTGCACGCGCTAAAGTTTTATAAACCTACTATTCTTTTATTTATGGTATGTCTTACGAGCTTATAATTGCGGAAAAGCCAAGTGCCGCAAGAAAAATTGCAGCAGCACTTGCTGAAGGCAAAACAGACACAATAAAAGAAGGCACAGTATCGTACCAAAAATTTTCCCGTTCAGGAAAAGAGGTTATTGTTGCCTGTGCGGTTGGCCATTTGTATGGTGTTGCTGCAAAATCAAAAAACTGGACTTATCCGGTGTTTGATGTTGAGTGGCTTCCGACATCAGAGATAGACAAAGGTGCGGCATTCTCAAAAAAATATCTTTCGGTTATAAAAAAACTTGCAAAAAAAGCAGACTCGTTTGTGATAGCAACAGACCTTGATATTGAAGGCGAGGCAATCGCATATAATATTCTTCGCTTCGCATGCCAAAAAGAGGATGCTAAAAGAATGAAATTCTCAACACTCACTAAAAATGAACTTTCAAATGCATTCGATAATGCGCTGCCGCATATATTTTTCGGGCTTGCTGAGGCCGGAACAACACGACATGTGCTTGATTTTTACTTCGGTATCAATGTATCTAGGGCACTAACACTTGCAGTCCGCCATGCTGGAAGATATAAACTTCTAACTGCTGGTCGTGTTCAGGGTCCGGCGCTTAATTTTCTTGCAAAAAGAGAAAAAGAGATAGCTGCATTTACAGCAGTACCTTATTTTGAGCTTGAATGTGTGACAAAAGACTTTTCTGCATTGCATGAAAAAAACCCATTTTCTAAAAAAGAGGATGCGAATCTAATTTTTGAAAAATGCAAAGGCAAAAATGGTTCTATTTTAAAAACAGAGCGCAAAAAATACAAGACTCGCCCACCAACTCCATTTAATCTAACGGATTTGCAGGTTGAAGCACACAAGCTCTTTGGAATAAAACCTTCAGAGACTCAAAAAATCGCACAAACCCTATACGAGCAGGCAACAATAAGCTATCCTAGAACAAGCTCTCAAAAACTGCCGATAGCTCTTGATTTCAAGACAATAATAACAAAACTTAAGAGCAATATAGAATACGATAAGCTTGCAAGTATTATTTTGAGCACAAACCTTGTGCCTAATGAAGGGGCTAAAACAGATGATGCTCACCCGGCAATACACCCAACAGGGGAGAGACCAAAGGATTTGGGCGCTCGCGACAAAAAAATATATGACTTGATTGTAAAACGATTCTTAGCTGTTTTCGGAGAAGCTGCTGTTAGGGAATCAATGACAATTGCCATCTCTGTTGAGAATGAAATCTTTGTTGCAAAGGGTGCAAGAACCGTTGAAAAAAACTGGTTTGAATTGTATGCGCCCTATGTTAAGCTTGATGAAGTCACACTTCCGGACTTAAAAGAAGGGGATAATATTGATATCCGCAAGATAAATCTGCTTGAAAAAGAAACAAAACCGCCTAACCGGTACAATCAGGCATCGATAATACGGGCGCTTGAAAAGCGCGGTCTTGGAACCAAGGCAACGCGCGCAGAGATTGTCGGCAACCTATACAAACGGGGATATCTTGTTGAGGACAGAATTGAAGTCACATCGTTAGGTCTTAAGGTTATAGAAACACTTGAAAAATACTGCCCCGAGATAATTTCAGAAGAGCTTACGCGCCGTTTCGAAAATGAGATGGTTGAAATAGAGAAAGGAAAAACAAAGGGTGGTGCGGTTCTTAAAGGGGCTGAAAAAGAACTTACGAGCATACTTGAAAAATTCAAGAAAAATGAAAAAGAAATCGGCACATCGCTTCTTGATTCTGCCATGAAAGCACAACAGGAAGAAAATTTTCTTGGAAAATGCCCCAAATGCGAAAAAGGAAATTTGCGCATGATAAAAACCCGTATGGGATCCAGATTTGCCGGATGTTCATCATATCCTGAATGCAAAAACACATATTCTCTGCCAAAAGTAGGGCTTATAAAAAAAACAGATAAAGTTTGCGAAGTCTGTAAAACCCCAATCATAACGGTCATAAACAAAGGCATTAAACCATGGTCTTCATGCATTGACTTAACATGTCCTACAAAGGCATTGGTCAAAAAACCGATAAAACCGGCAGAAGATAAGAAATAGATTCGGCTAAGAAAAAGTCTTAACACCATAACTAAAAAAATTAGTCACCCACACAAATAATCATTTCTTAATAGATTAATCACACCACAGTAACTTATTTAAAATACTATAATTCATTTAAAACATGGCCGAAAAAACATACGCTGATTCGGGAGTAAATGTTACAAACGATGACGAATTCTCAAAAATTATGGTCAAACACTCAAAAGCAACACATAATAATATACCCCATCCTGTTAGAAATAATATTGTAAATATTAGACCGGATCTAAGTCTGGTCTATAGTGTAGACGGTATAGGAACAAACATAACACATGCGGTTCTTGTAAACGACCATAGCACAATGGCATCTAAATTACTATCAATGGTTCTAGACGACATATCTATAATTGGCGCTGAACCGATTACGATTTCAAATTATCTTGCCGTAAGTGATATGAACCCAGATTTAGCAAAACAATTAGGTGTGTCTCTC
>JAGLIP010000100.1 GCA_023142905.1 Candidatus Aenigmatarchaeota archaeon
TTTTCCAAACAATTTTTGGATTAACCATTAGAAAAGTTCTTTCTGGCATCTGTAGGTAAATAACTTTTTTCAAATAACCTATTTGCGGAGCAGCCAAAGCCTTTCCAATTTTTTTAGTTTTCTGCAATTGTGTCAAAGTATCTTTAAGGTCTTCTGCAATTCTTTTAAACTCTATATTAAACTCAGAAATATCCAACGCTTTTTTTCTTAATTGCTGATTACCGACAAGTAAAACTTTTTTTGTTGTCATATAATGTATTAATATCTTAACAATTATAACTTTTTCGTTTTCCGCTCCGAAATTCAATTCTGTTGTACGCACTCTCCTCCGTTATGTTCCGTCGTCTTTCGGTGATATTGGTTTGGGTCACTTAACAAGGGATTTTGCGGAAACTCTTGAAAGTTTACTAAATCGTGTTTTACACAATATAGCAAAATCCCAGAAGTTTTTAGCAGTTATTGAAAGAAAAAATTATGTTTTGATATGCGGGTGATATAATTTTATGTTTGTATTTAAAAAATAGTTAGTAGAAATATTGGAGAGGGAGAGCATTCTCTCCCCCGAAAAAACCATAAGACCGTTAATATTTTGTTAAAATTGCTATACGGTTTATGGTTTTCACTATGGAACAACAGTTATTTTACTGTTTCATTAGACCGTGTTTGCAAATACGGTTATAGTTCCAACACCAATATTTCCCTGTATTGTTCCCCACGGCACTCTCATTTGTACATCCATTGCAATAGAGTCTGAAGGTGTTAGGTCTTCTCCTGCTGAATCGGCGTTAAAGATATATCCCTTGTTTGAAAGCGCATCAGCATTTGGCACATCTGCATTCCATTTTACAAAACGGATAGGGTTACATGTATTATTTGTGGCAAGTACCAGGTATTCTTCAGTGCCGCCATTTCCTGTCAGAACAGATATGTTTGCACTTGCTGCAATCCATCCGTTATATGCTGCATCCACAATAGACAAAGTCGCAGTTGTAATACTTCCATCTACAAGATCTATTGTACCTGTATCTGTTTTATTGTGCGGGACAGTACCTATTCTAAATTCAGGATTATCAGCACCACCAACCAGACAGTCAGATCCATTTATTGACCAGAAATATTCATTCATACCCGCTCTAAGCCTTCCGTAAGATATTTTGTTTGAAGGGAGGTTAAGATACACAAGTTCTCTTGAAGCGTTGTATTCTAATCGGTCAATCATCGAATATTCGTTATTTGACGGATTGTTGCTTCCGGTACCTGTTGTGTTTGTGTCCAGAGTATCGTTTATTTTTATGGCTATAAAGTTTGCTGCATTATAGCTGTCGGCATTTCCTGTACCGAATGGGTTTACTGTGGGTTGAGTAACATTAAGCCATATATGTGTAATATTTACAGAACCGACATTTTCTATCTGGAATCCCTGTTTTTGGACACCATTAAGTTCTGCATTTGTATAATTGCTTTTGGTCTCTCCCGGATTCATGGTCTCAAAACTCATGTTATTCGGCGAGATGTCTATCATCGCAAGCGAAGATACGGTCACTTCAACAGATGCTGTATCTGTATCGTTGACTGTAAGCGCTGCTGTTGCTATCTTAGGACTTCCTAATCCTGCAGCAAATACTGCAAGGACAACAAAAAGCCCTACAATGATTCTGTCTTTCCATATTTTCATTTTTCTCCCTCTCCTTGTGTGGTTTGTTCTTTTGTGTAAACACTATGATGATTGATTTATTCCTGCACGAACACGGTAAGTGTTCCCTGCTTTAATGCCCCGTAAGGTGTTCCCAAAGGAACATAGACCTTTACGAAAGCCTGTTCTACCTGGCCCGGGAATATCGGGCTTGTTGTGGAGTTTATGTAATATCCCCCGTTTGTGTTGCTGCAGTAGCTTGTGCCTGCTCCCGGCGCATCTGCATTCCATCTGTGAAACATTATGTATTTGCAGTTTCCGGGAATTGCAACACAGTAATGCGGTCCGTCACCTACTTGAACTTCTGTAATGCCGAAATCAAGTGTGGGGTGCGGATAAACGGTCAATGCTGTGTTGTCTGTTAAATCAGTATCGCCGGTGGATGTTATTGTTTTTGCTAAATCACTAATCCAGAATGTCCCGTTTGAACAATTTCCCGATGTTTGCCGCTCAAACTCGAAAAAATATTCGGTTGATGCGTTTCTGAACCTTCCGAAAAGATATCCGTCTAGGGTATTTGCCGCGCTTATTGTGTTTGTAGTTGTGATATACATAGAGTCATTTTCCGGGAATTCAATACGATTTACAAAAGAAAAATTGCCTGTTGTGTCGTTATATATAACAATCATGTTTGCTGCATCGTAATTGTTTGGGCTTCCTGTCCCGAAAGGCATAATTGAAGGGGCGGTTGTATTGAACCACATCTTTGTAAGATTGACGGATCCTATGTTTTCAACCCATATTCCTGAATAATTTCCTATTTGTTCTGTGTTGTTGTCACCGACATCACCCGGACCTATGCCGTGGTACGATAAGTTTGATGGGTTTATGTCGACCATTGCTATCTGAGAAATATTAATAGATATCGTAACTGTATCATTTGCTTTAAAGGCCGCATTAGCAGTATCAATAGAACTAATAGTTAGAATTGCCATTACGGCAAATATAGCAATAACGATGCCTATAGCTGTCTTCTCTCCCTTCATGTTTTATCTCCCTCTCCACCGGCGAAAACGCCGAGATAACTACGCGTGTCTGTTCCCTCAAACAAACAGGTAATTGAAATTAATGTGATTTAGATTGTATACTTCCTTTTGGTTGCGGGGTGTATATAAAGCTTTCTGTGGTCGAGTATGTGCTTTTTTTGCGGGGTTCGCATATTTAGGTAAATATTGGTGTTTTTTGTGCTTTAGGTACAATATGTTGACCTTTTTTCCGTTTGTTATAGTTCTTATTTATTGTTTCTGACTTCTGCCGCATGGCAGAAGTTCTGCTCAATTTTGAAAGTATATTATGGTTTGCTTTATTGGATTCTTCGAGATATTGTATTGTGATCGGGAACCTCATCAAATAGAATGGATGCAAAGCATTTAAGAAATCGGAAACATTTACAGGTTATTGCATTGGTTATGATAAGAAGAAGGACTGCTATGCGTTTGTTCCTGTTAACAAACTTGTTGTTGTGTGTTTTTAGTCTATCCGTGTTTTTCATTTTCTTAGGTTTTATTCCAATTGATGCAATTGATTAAGCAGGGATAAAAATGTTTTGTTTTACGGCAGCACTCGGCAGAGCTAAAAATGTAACAGATATATAAATATGATTATACAATTAACAAATTCGTTTATTGTATTAATATTGCTGATATCATGTATGTGTTTTCATGAGTGTTTTGCATTTGAGGCAACAAACTGAAATTTTTGGGGTGGAATGGAATGAGTAAGATACTAATATCTGTTGTTTTTATTATAGGTGTGTTGTTAAGTTCTGGGTTCGGAACCGCGTATAGTGGTTTTGGGTCAAATAATAATCCCTATTTATTTGGATCGGCAGGAGCAAACCAAATGTCTGATGCAGAATTTGCTCCTGATGCAATTATTGTAAAATTCAAAGAAGGAACAAGTGATGAGACAATCTATATGATAAACTCAAAAAACAAGGTCGTATCATCAGAAAAAATTATAAAGAAAAATCTGAAAGCCGTTGAAAACGAGAAGACAAAAAATCTCAAAAAACACGGTCTTGACAGTATTCACCTCTTAAAATTACCAGAAAATTCAGATGTCAATAAAATGGTTGACAAATATAACGAGAACCCATTGGTAGAATATGCAGAACCTAATTATGAACTTTCTGTTGATGCAACCACACCCAATGATTTTTCTTTTTCATCTCTGTGGGGCTTGCACAATGTAGGCCAGAATGGAGGCATAGCAGATGCAGACATAGATGCTCTCGAAGCATGGGATATTCAGACAGGAAGCAGCGACATTGTAGTTGCAGTAATAGACACAGGAGTTGACTACACCCATGTGGATTTGGCTGCAAATATGTGGACTAATGTCGGCGAAATTCC
>JAGLIP010000101.1 GCA_023142905.1 Candidatus Aenigmatarchaeota archaeon
ACTGTATAAATACTGTATAAAAAGAGGATATACTTATGGAACTTCCAAAACACTACAATTCTGATGATTCTGAAGATAAATGGGGAAAATACTGGGAATATAAATGTATTTACAAATTCGATTCTAAAAGCAAAAAGAAACTCTACAGTGTCGATACCCCACCTCCAACCGTATCTGGAAAAATACACATGGGTCACGCATTTTCATACACGCAAGCCGATATAATAGTAAGATTCAAACGAATGCAAGGTCATAACATATTCTACCCTTTCGGCTTTGATGATAACGGGCTGGCTACAGGTCTTTTCGTAGAAAAAAAGCACAAAGTAAGCTCAAGAAAGATGGGGCGGGATGCTTTTGTTAAAGTATGCCTCGATGAGACCAAAAATTCAGAAAAAGTGTTCAGGGAATTATGGACACGAATAAGTATTTCAGCTGACTGGTCGCTTGAATACTCAACAATTTCACCCAAAGTCCAAAGAATATCCCAAAGGTCTTTTATAGAACTTTACAAAAATGGAAGGGAATACAGAAAAGAAGCCCCAACATTCTGGTGTCCGCGATGCCAGACTGCAGCATCCCAAGTAGAGCTTGAAGACAAAGACTTTGATTCGTTTTTCAATGACTTAGATTTCAAATTAAAGGACGGCGGCACAATAAAAATCGCAACAACCCGTCCTGAACTTCTGGCAGCATGCGTCTCTATTTTCGTCCATCCAACTGACAAAAGATACAAGAAACTTGTAGGGAAAAAAGCAATCGTACCTCTTTTCGGTCAAGTTGTAGAAATTATTGCGGATGAAAAAGCAGACCCTGAAAAAGGAACAGGCGCGGTAATGTGCTGCACTTTCGGCGACCAGAACGACATTGACTGGTGGTATGCCCACAAGCTCCCGTTAAGAGTCGCGATATCAAAAAACGGTGTCATGACAGAAATTTCCGGAAAATACGAAGGGATGAAAATTGAGGCTGCAAGAAAAGAAATAATTGAAGACCTTAAAAAAGACGGTGCATTAACCGGCCAAAAACCAATAACCCACGCAGTAAATGTGCATGAAAGGTGCGGAACCGCAATAGAGTTTTTAGTCACAAAGCAATGGTTTATAAAAGTCCTTGACATGAAAAAAGAATTGCTTGCCGCAGGAAACAAGATGTCCTGGTATCCAAAGCACATGAAAGTAAGATACGACAATTGGACAAATGGCCTTTCATGGGACTGGTGCATATCCCGGCAGAGATTTTACGGAGTTCCTTTTCCATTATGGTATTGTAAAGATTGCGGCGAGATTATATTGGCGGATGAAAGCCAGCTTCCCGTAAACCCTTTTTCCGACGCACCAAAAAACCCATGCCCCAAATGCAAGTCAAAAAACTATGTCCCTGAACAGGACACACTAGACACCTGGGCGACATCATCTTTAACACCGCTAATAAACGCGCGTTGGGGCGAAAAAGACGAGCTAAAGGATCTTTACCCCATAGACCTTCGTCCGCAGGCGCATGACATAATAACATTCTGGCTTTTTAATACCGTTGTAAAAGGACTTTTGCACAAAAAACAGGTTCCTTTCAAAAACATAATGATTTCCGGCCATGCACTGGATCCCAAAGGAAAAAAAATGAGCAAGTCAAAAGGAAATGTAATTCTACCGCAGGATGTGATGGAAAAATTCTCCGCAGACGCTCTTCGTTTCTGGGCAGCAGGTTCAAAACTAGGGGATGACCTTCCGTATCAGGAAAAAGATGTCCTTACAGGCAACAAGATGGCAACCAAGATGTGGAACGCATCGAAATTCGCAATAATGCATCTTGAAGACTATGACAACAAGGACGCGAAACTAGAGCCAATAGACAAATGGGTGTTGTCGAAATTAAATGACATTATTGATATTTCCACAAAATCCTTGGAGAAATACGAATATGCAAGGGCAAAAATAGTTGCAGAAAGATTCTTTTTCGATATTTTCTGCGACAATTATCTGGAGATGGCAAAAGACCGGCTATACAATCCTCAAATCTACGGCAAGGAGTCAAGGCGCGCCGCACAATACACACTTTACAACGCGCTTTTAGGCGTCTTGAAGCTCATAGCACCAATTATGCCATACATTACAGAAGAAATATATCATCTTTATTTTGCCAAAAAAGAGAACCAAAAAAGCATCCATATTTCCGGCTGGCCATTGGTTAACAAAAAATGGGTCGACAAAAAGGCAGTTGAGGCGGGCGACGCGGCAGCAGATATAATATCGGCAATAAGACAGCACAAAAGCTCAAATAATCTTTCTTTAAACACACCTTACGATTCTGCAACAATAGACACAAAAGACAAAGACACAATCGGACTTGTCGAATCCACAATCAAAGGCACAATGAAGATAAAAGACATCAACTACGGCAAAGTCCAAAAAGCAGACAGTGAGATTGAAATAAACAAGAACCCAATCAAAATAAAGATGGGGTATGCAATACCTAAAGAAAAATGATGTTGTGGCATTTATTGCATATTTTAGGATTTTCTAAAAATAGCATATAGTTTTGTGTCTAAACTAAGTCTTTCTGAAGTAATTTCGCTGGCATGTACAATCCTTATTTCTCCTTCTGTTGTGCCTTGTGCACCCATTCGTGAAATCATATCCTTGAATTCTTGAGGTATGTTGTTTCCCCGATAACAAGTAATGTACTTTTCTGGAGGAACCGCCAAATCGGTTACATACATTAGATCCGCAATCCCTAATATCTTGTCTAATTCCATATGCCCCTCTTCTCCCGGTTGTTTGAAGAATCCAAAAAAGCACTGAATTTGACCCGTATATATAGAATTTAAAATACGATGGTCATACGCATTGGAAACAGCGTTATTTAGATCATCCGTTGGCAGTTCGCCATACCAGAACATATCATCTGCTTTAAGTGAACCTCCAAAAACGCGATAATTTCGAAAGTCAGGCGCTGAAAACGAGCTTATTTTTTCTTGTAAAATGTCGGGCATACTAAAACACTACTAAGTAGTATTTAAATATCTTTGGATGTCTATAAAAACCAGATATCGATCTTGAAATCAACGATATGCCCGTTAAAATTGTTGTGGTGTACAATATCAAAAAACTAATTCAATTATGGTGTCTTCCTAAAATAAAACCTGTGATGAACACAAATAATACAAAAATGACATTTGTTGATGCTAAAGAGACACTTGTTAAAAAATATCCGGTTGTATTGATAGAAGTAGCCGGTTCAATATTTTGTAATGCTGCAATGCTTGAAATTCCAAGAACTAAAAACAGAATAAATAGATTTTTTTGACGCCCCCCTGTTTTTCGGGAGTCAGTAGGTTCGTGTTTTTGTTGTACGGTTTCCGTACCCGGTTCTGTTTGGTATGGCATGTTTGGTGTGCGCAGCACACCCCCTTGAAATAGACCATCTTGTATGCGTTTTTCTTCGGGCGTTGCAGGGACTCGATATTTTGTAGTGATGCTTCCATCCGGGTTTGGTATGTGGACGGGATAACTCCTGTCTGGTGGTCTATCACCCGGCCCCAATGGTTCTGAATTATTGCGCGTATAATCTGTGGGTTGTGACGCCCCTTTATAATTTGTAGATCCTGGTTCTTCAGAAGATGTCGTGGGATAATGTTCGCGCCCGCCCCAGGGTTCTGTTGATTGGTTAAATGGTCTTCGTTTGTGTTTATCATTAAAACTCATAAATTTGATTTGTTGTGGGGAGTATAAAAAAATATGTATTGCTTGGTATATTGTTCAATAGCCGGTAGTTATTTGTTTTGCCGAAATCATAGCACAAAACATGTTTATCTATTTGTATATTGCCGGTCAATATATTTTTGCTATTCTTTTGTGCTGCAGCTTATCTTTTGGTTGTTGTGAGTCCGGTTAAGCACATAAAAAAGATAATTATGATGTGAGTTCTCGAAAAAGGATAGCTTTATAAATTATAACTATTTAGTAGTTACTATTATGTTTACATATCAATTGCACAGAAAAAGCAATCCTAAAGAATCGAATCATTTAAATAGTA
>JAGLIP010000102.1 GCA_023142905.1 Candidatus Aenigmatarchaeota archaeon
AACTTCAACAACTGATGCCTCAAGTTCAATATCTTTAGAATCTACTGTTATTTCAGAAATTTTTACCATATCACTAACCTCGTTTCATTTAAATATTTTTGTTCTTTAAGAACTGTTTTTGATTAATATATTTACTTTATATATTTATGTGTAATTGTGTGCCGATAAATAATAGAACCAATAATGTAATAATACGCCAGTAATAAAAAAATGTGGTGGTCTTTTAATGACCCCCCACGAAATATTTACTTTAGAAATGCAAGAACTTAAAGATCTCTTGCTTTTATTGTTGTTCTGTTGTTTGCTTTAGCTCGCTCACCTGCGCGATCAAGAAGCCCTGCAACAACTTTGTCCAGCACATCGTCTGCTTCTGCAGAAAAACTTACGCCTTTGGATTTTGCGTATTCGCGTACTTTGCTTTTTACAATTAAGTCTGCCATAATATAACCTCCATTAAATTTTCGTAACCCAAATATACTAATTAAATATTATAAAACTTCGTAAAAACAAGTTTTAACTCTTTTTTATAAATTTTATATCTGTTTCTTTTACTGTTTTTCTACCTGCGTGTTTCGCAATATTAACTGCTTCTTCTGCTTTTGTAAGGGCTATGTTTTCTATATATTCAGCAAAAAGCGCGGCTCCTGCTTTTGAAACCCGCTCGGCTCCTGCATCCCTTATTATCCGCTCAATCGCTGCAATTGGAAGGTTTCCCATAAAAATCACTCCAGTTTGCTTTTTATTTTGTTATCTATGTAATCTACTATTCTTTTTGCAATATTTATATTTGTTGCGTCCATCATTCCGCGAATGCCCGGATTTATGTTCACTTCTATTACAACCGGGCCTTTTTTGCCTTCAATTAGGTCAATAGCGCAAATATCGGCGTGCATTACCTTTGCGGTCTTTATTGCAATCTCGTTCATTTCGTCTGTTGGCTCGTATTTTTGCGCCACGCCGCCGGCTTTTATGTTTGCGCGCTTTTCTCCTTCTTTTGCGACCCGTTTATACGCCCCGATAATTGTATCCTCTGCAACAAGTATTCGCACATCTTCTCCGGGATTTTCAACAAATTCCTGTATAAGTATCTGCTGATTTAGTTTATTCATTGATGCTGTTATTGTTCGCATTCCTTCTTTGTTCTCAACATACATTATACCTATACCGCCTGAACCAGACATAAGCTTTACCATCACTGGAAATTTCACTTTATTTATGAGTGATTCCGTACCTTCCGTGGTTTTTAAAAGATATGTTTTCGGTGTGGGGATTCCGCATCTTGCAAGTGCAACAGATGTTAAGAATTTATCATGCGCGACTAAAATTGTTGCGGCACTATAGGGTTTCAATATCGGATAGGCATCAAAAGCGTTTATTATCTGAAAACCATAATCTTTTCTTTTGCCGTCAATTTTCGGAAGCACATAATCAACATCAGTTATGCTTTTACCGCCACAGTGTATTTTTATCTCATTTTTATCAACGGTCAATGTTATGTCATGTACCGGAGCATAAATCACATCAAATATTTTTTCTGCTTCTTCCATTATAAGTTCTGTTGTTTTTGATTTTGCCTTCGGGGCAACAATAAGCAGTCTTTTTTTAATACGATTCACACAATCAATTCCATTTTAATGCGCCTTCAAAAATGTTCGCCAACCGGGCAATGGGGTTTTTGCTGCTGATTCTTTCAGTATTTTTTGCGATTTGATTCAAGAATATATCATATAGGTCTTTTTCAAAAAGTTCGTTATATTTATCCATTGAAGGGCAAATGTCCATGCCAGTAATTAAAATATGATTGTTGTGTTTTATCGCCGTTATACTGCAAAGCCCTGCTTCAAAAAGTGATGCTGCTTTTTTCAACAAATATTTTTCCTGTTCTGTTGGTGTATATACTGTGTCTTTTCCTTCAATACAAAAAAGCTTGCTATCGGCTACAAGAACTGTTACGGGAGACCCATTTCTGTAAATGTCCTGAATCATGATTGGCTGTGAAAGTTTTTCTATTGTATCTATAACGCCTTTTGCAGAATCGTATGAATCTATAACTACAGAACCCTTCTTTTCGTACGGCAGGCGCAATAAAACAGGATATTTTATGTCCGGCAGGATGTGCTCTATTGCTTTTCTTGTTATTGCAAAATGTATTTTCGGTGTTGGAATGCCTTTTGTTTTTAAGAAAATCGGCGCCAGAAATTCATTATACCCGTAAAGGATGGATTTGTATGAATTTATTGTATATATTTTGCGGTCTTCGAAAAGCTTCATAAGGACATAGCCGGCATCGCTGTTTTTTTTGCTGATCCTTCCAAGGACTGCATCGAATTCGAATAAATTTGTATTTTTATAATATGGTATGGACTCGTCTGTTGTGGTCTCTATGCGAACACCCTCTAGCGGAACATAAAGAACCGTATCAAAGTATTCCTTTGCGCGATCAAGCAAGGATATTTCCGTGTTTGTCCGATTTTCCGGACCTACAATGAGTAGTTTCATAAGAATCAAATTATTCGGATTTTTTATTTTTTACATCGTTTATATCTGCAGAATTATGCGTTTTTTCAACATCAACAACAAAATTTCCATGTATTATGTTTCGTCCTATAAGCACTTTAGTATACATGTCGCGCCTATCAGTTATATTTACTTTGGTTTCATATATTTTTCCAAGCAAATCTACTTTGCACGGCACTTCAAGCCTTCGGACAAACCCGTTTGTTGTTGTTTTGCTTTTTACGCGAACAGAACCTAATATTGGGCCGAGTTCTGCTTTTCTTGCAACTGCAATGTCTATGGATGTTCTTGTTGCCCCGGTGTCAAGTATTGCATCGCATGCTACTTCTTTTCCTGTAGGGCCTATTATTTTTATGTGCTCTATAAGACCTGCTGTTTTTTTAGCCAAAAAATCACCTGTAAAATAATGTAGTTATAATTTTTAGTCTGGCTTCTTTATATGTTTTATTCTTGAAAAAAGGACAGATATATAATTATCAAAATATAATACTTTCTAAAAATTAATTTTGTGGGGGTATTAAAATGGTTATTGTATATAAATGCCGAATATGTGAAGAAGGTTTTATTGGTGGCGAAAAACCAACGCACTGCCCTTTCTGTGGAGCGCACATAGAAAACATGGTTCTTGCAAAGGATTATGTAAAAACAGAAGTAATTGAGCTTACAAAACAGACAGGGAAAAATGTTGAAGCTGCAATCGGTATTGAACTATCAAATGCGGAATTTTATTTCTGCGCTGCTGCGAAATCAGATAATATTGCGGATGCTACAATGTTTAAGCGACTGGCAAAAATCGAAGCAGAGCATGCAAGCACACTTGCAAAGATTATTGAAGCAAAAAATCCGAAAATTTCAAGGAAAAAAGACATATGCGGCAATAACAAGCACAACCTTAAAGAATCCCACGAAAGGGAAGAAAAGGCAACAGCAAGATACGCCCAATTTCTTGAAGAAACATGCGAACCGCGCGCAATAGAGGTTTTTAAAGCGCTAATAGAGATTGAGAAAGACCATATAAGTTTGACTGAAGGAAGATTTTAAACTGAAGAACATATGCGCCTACCTGAAGTTCTCGTTTGGGAATAATGGGAATATGTGTGGATAGACTAATTATTGAAAGTAATTATTTTAAAAAAGATAAATAACGCCTCCATACATGGCAAAAATAAAACTCTGTGTCGCTACGCTCCTTGTCGTTTTGAGTATGTTGGTTCTGAGAATATCATACTCCATTGGTTCATACCCCGCCCTAAAGGACGGGGTTTGTTTGGTTCGGGGGTAAGCTTTTCGGAAATCTACTTCGCATATTTCCTGCATTTCCGAAACCATTAAAAATTCAGGAGAATTTTTAGGGTCCAGAAAATCCTAAAGTATTTTTAAGGATACAGGAAATTCACGAAGTGTATTTCTGAAATTTCAATAAGCCTTCATCTACGGACTTAAGTTCATCTCGCTAAAGCTCGAAGCTTTTAGACCAAAGGTCTAAAACCGTAGTTTTCGGCTTAGTTGAAAATAA
>JAGLIP010000103.1 GCA_023142905.1 Candidatus Aenigmatarchaeota archaeon
TCTGCTGTTGGATAGCTTAAGCCCCTGCCGATTAAGTACATATGCTTTGAATCTTTTAGGCGCATTGCAAGATTTTCGAGCTTTTTTATTTCAGTATCTGATGTAAGTTCATCTACTTTGCCTGCTGCGTATTTTAACCATTCTCTGCCTCTTTCAAGCCTTCCGGTAATAGCATAGGCTAAAAGATGCAGTATGGCGAGCTGAGATGTATATGTTTTTGTTGCAGCAACACATATTTCAGGCCCTGCGTTCATAAGAAGTGAAATATCTGAAGTTCTTGCAAGGCTTGAGCCCATGACATTTACAAGAGATATTATTTCAACGCCTTTTTCTTTTGCTGCTTTTACTGCGGAAAGCACATCTGCGGTTTCTCCTGATTGCGATAAAGTAATCATAAGTGTTTTCGGCGTCAAGAAGTTTTTGTAGTATTCGAATTCTGAAGCATCAGCAACATTTACATGTTTTCCTGCATGTTTAGAAAACATATATGCTGCGGATTTTGCAGCGTTAAGGGAAGTTCCTGCGGCAACAAAGAAAACACCAAAACCTTCGTTTATTTTTTGGGCAAGCCCTTCAATGATGCTATCTTTTTGGGCAAGCGCATTTTTTATTGTCTCTTTTTGCTCCTTTATCTCTTTTAGCATATAATGCTCGAAATCGCCTTTTTTTGCCTGCTCTATGCCCCAATCTACATGATGCTCTTTTTTTTCAACAACGCGCCCGTCAAGAAGATTATAGTATATGGGTTTGTCTTTAATGACAACAAACTCGTTGTCATCCACAAAAACAACATCTTTTGTGTGCTCTATAAATGCAGGAATGTCTGATGCAACGAAGTATTCTTTGTTTTTATGGTCTACGCCGATAACAAGAGGTGAGTCCCTTCTTGCGCACACAAGATCCGGACAGTCTTTGTGGGCGCAGACAATGGCAAAACTTCCTTTAATGTCTGCTAATGCGCTTTTTGTTGCAGCTAAAAAATCTGTTGTTTTTGTATATTCTTCAATAAGATGCGCTATCACTTCGGTATCTGTCTGTGATGTAAATAAGTGGCCTTTTTGTATAAGCTGATCTCTAAGTTCCTGATAATTTTCAATTATGCCGTTATGGACAACCGCTATTTTCATATCAGTTGTTGTGTGTGGATGTGTGTTTTCTTCTGTGACTTTACCGTGTGTTGCCCAACGAGTATGACCCATACCCATATTTCCTTTTGCTATTTTTTCTTCATGTGCTGTTGCATCGGATATTTTTCCTACTTGTTTGAATATTTCAAGCCCACATACATTTTTTATTGCAACGCCCCAGGAATCATATCCCCTGTATTCCAGCCGGGATAAACCTGAAAGAATTATGTCTGCTGCGTTTTTGGATCCTTTGTAACCGATTATTCCACACATATTATCTGCCTTCGTATTATTTGCATTACATTCCTGTCTTGGAACGGCAAGATATATAAACTTAATTGAAAAACGCAACCAAGCGCTATTAAATTAATTATAGTGGTTTTCGTTACCATTTATAAAGTTTTTTGAAAAGATTTATAAGTTTTATAATACCAGTATAAACAAAGTTATAATTAATGGAGTGATAATAATGGCAAAACTCATGAAAGAAAAAAACAATCAGACATTCATAAAAGATGTGAAGATAATCGCCAATTCACAAATACTTAAAGGTCTTTTTAATGATTCCCGATGGAAGATTTTAAAGGTTTTAGCGGAAAAGCCGGCATATCCTGCACAAATTGCAAAAAATCTTAGGATGCACGAGCAGAAGGTATACTACCATGTCCGTCAGCTTGAGGCAAGCGGACTTGTAGAAGTTGTTCTTAAAGAAGAGCATTCGGGCGCACTTGCAAAGTATTATTCTCCAACAGCGTATGCTTTTGCGCTTGAGCTTCCGGGAGGCGATGAAAGCCTTTTAAGTTCGCCAATAAAAGAAGAGCACAAAAAATTCGCTGAATTCATGGTGCCGTTTATTTCAGGCGGGAAGTTCAATGCGAACATAGTTGTCGGTTCTCCGGATCCCCACGGCCCGCACCAGGTTCGCGCCAGAGACGGGCATTATGCAATTGAGCTTGCAATGTTTTTTGGATCATATATAACACTTCCAAAAAAACAATTCGTGTTTTTAGATACTGATGTAAAATCACAGAAGAATTATAATGAAAATCTTATTGTAATTGGTGGGGTGCTTACAAATATGATTACAAAGGATGTAAACAAAAGCCTTCCTATTTACTTTGATGAAGAAATGTTTCCCTACAGGACAATCTTTTCAAGAAAAACAGGAAAAACATATTCTGAAGAAAATATCGGAATTATTGTAAAAACTGCAAATCCCAAAAATCCTGAAAAATCAGTGCTTATTGCTGCGGGAAACACGCACTGGGGCACAAAAGCTGCAATAAGAGCAATAACGACCATGACTGACGAAGTTTTCAAAAATTATGGGAAAGAAGACTCTTGGGGCGTAATTGTTCAAGGGTTTGACCTTGACGGCGACGGGCGGATGGATGCAATAAAGATTATTGAATGAGGGGGATGAAAGAAATAAAGAACCCACCGGAGCAGAGTTCCAGGGTATTAAACCCAATAAGGAATAAAAATTTATAACGAATGCATAATCGCCCTTAGTCATCCCGTAGACTGAATTCAACAACAATAGGTAAATGATCAGACCCAAGGTCAGGTCCTGTCTGGCGATTATGAATAACTACATTCTCAGAAACAAGGCAGTGGTCAATAGGAGTATATAGTAATGGCAGCATTGTTGGCCATGACGGCTGGATTCCAAACCCCTGACTGCTATCGCGCAACATTGAATCATCCATAAATCCACTGAAAAACACAGACCATGGAGCCACATTGAGGTCGCCGGCAAGGATTATATTGCCTTCTATTGAGCCAACCAACTGCGCCAGCTTTTCAAGTTGCAGATTCCTGTTAGTGAAATATAATTCTCCGACCGGAGGCAGTGGATGTGTTGTGATTATTGTTAGTCGTTTCTCATTATTTTTAACTACCGCAATTATGCTTGGCACATCGATATTGCTCATGCCCGTAACAATTTCTGATTCTATAGGGTATTTACTTAGGAAAGCAATACCAAAATTATCCGCGCGCAATCTTTTTTCATGGTATGGATACTGCTCAAGCAAAGGCTCTATATTTCTCCACCACGCGGTATTAAGTTCCAGAAGAGCGACAAAATCAGGGTCAATCTCTTTGATATAGTCTGATACAGCATTATACTCTGAATTCCCCGTATTAACATTGAACATCATTAATTTTGATGACTGCTGCGTGCCAGACTCCAAACCAGACCCTAAGTAAAACGGCAGAATCAGTATCAAGTTTAACAGCGCGAAGACACTAATAATCGCACACATCCTATATTTTTTACCAAGACCCATAATTATTGCGCCAACTAAAAGAATAAGACAATATTGGATCCGAAAAGCACTAAAATTATCCACAAACCAGTGTAATCTACCTAAAAAACCTGCCGCAGTTCCAATTATAGCGAGAAATGAAACAACTCCGACAATTTCCAAAAAAAACATCTGGATGTTTTTTATATTCTTACTATTCTTCACAGGAATATGCGCATCCGCATATTCATTTTCCATATCTTTCATTTTACAGACCTCTTTTTTTTCATGACAACACTAATCTGCCTATTCGTCCAGATATATGATCGCAGAACTCATGAATGCCTCTTCAGGCTTGCCAAAGAACTCACCACCAGGATAGACAGACTTTTGTATTGAATCTAAGCTTATTTTCATCCCTGAATTTAATATGCATCCGCAAGAAATCTGCGGGCTTTAGCCCGTAGATGAATTGCGGGCATTATTTCTTTGTAAAAAACCAATTGGTTAGTGGAAGCGAGGGCCAAGGACCCCCGAATTCCGGGAAGTGATAAAATGAATCCGAATTCATTTAGCATGGGCTATAAAAATTTGACCCGTAAAAGTCACGCGGTCGGGCAAAATA
>JAGLIP010000104.1 GCA_023142905.1 Candidatus Aenigmatarchaeota archaeon
TATCCGAACATTTACGCCAAGAGCGCCTGCCTTAAGAACCGCAATCTGTTGTCCTTTAGACACAAGTGAATTTGCAGGAAATCCTGATTTTTTTATGTATCCTAATCTAAATTTTTCAGTTCTTGATCGCTCACCAGATATTTTTCCCGCAATAATTATTTCAACACCAAGAGCACCGGCACCCATGATTTTTTTAAGATAAATATTTACAATTCTTTTGTGGCTCATCCCTTTTTCTAGAGCGCCTGCAATCTGTTTTGCAACAACAAGAGCATCTGTATCCGGGTTTTCTAAAGCCCTTACATCGAGCTGGGGTTTTTCTATTTTGAATCTTTTCTCAATAGTTTCAGTCATTTCCTGAATTTTGCTTCCCCCGCGGCCAATCACCATGCCCGGTCTTCCGGCATATATTATTATCCGTGTGTTTAATGGGGTTCTCTGAATATCGCAGCGGCTGTAATCAACCCTTTCAAGCTCTTTGTGAAAATACATATCAAGCTCTGCATTTCTTATTCCTTTTTGTATAAATTTTCTTTCAATCATAATTTTGCCTTTTTTTAATTATTTATCCCACAATAAGCGAGATGTTTGTGCTTTTGGTTTGTTGACCGCGAAGGCCGTATCTTCTTGGGCGGTATTGCCTGTTTCCACTTGTAGCGCTTGCATAAAGCACTTTTAGTTTTTCTATATCAATGCCTTTAAATTCCGCGTTTTTCTCAGCACTTGATAATATTTCAATGTATTTTACAGCTGCATTTGCAGGGTATGTTCCTGCCCCTCCAACCTGCGCCTTGTGGCCTGCACCTTCAGTGTATCGTTTTGTAGGAATCACATTTTTCTTTTTTACAACCCCGTCAAGATATACTTTGGCTTTTGCAACGGGCATGCCTTTGATGAATGATGCTATTTCAACAGAGTCTTTTGGGGAAATCCTAAGATTTCTGGCATTAACTATTGCATGCTTCTTTGCATCATATACCTGTGCAAGTGCTGAAGTCGTCATAATAATCACGGTTACTTTTGTCCAACGAATTTGGATGATCTTGTAGCTCCAATTCCTGGTCCTGAATGTTTTCCGCACACTCTTGTAGGTGCGAATTCACCAAGCCTGTGGCCTACCATTTCCGGTTGTATGTCAACGGCCTTGTATTCTTTACCTGTATGTATTCCAACTCTTTTTCCTACAAAAGAAGGTAATACAACTGTATCTCTAAGCCGTGTTTTTACGAATTTTTCCGGTGTTGCCTTTTTGACTTTTTCAATGAATTTTTTCTCTGCAGGAGAAAGTCCCCTTATTAGTGTTCTTCTTTCTCTTGAAGGAATTATTTTTGCGAATTCATCAACTGAAAGCTTTTGAAGCTCCTCTAGTGTCATTCCGCGATATATAAATTTTCTTAAGCCTTCTGATTCTGCCATATTAATCATCTCTTCTTGCCTGTTCTTTTTGCACCGAATGAACCTACTTTTCTTCCGGGTGGTGCGTGCCTGCTTGTTGTCTTTGCAACACCCAAGTTAGACCCTCCGAATTTATGGTCAACTGCATTCATCTTGATTTTTGAGGTTATCGGATAAAGCCGGCCTCTTGCTTTCATAGCATAATGCTTGTTTCCTGCTTTTACAAACGGCTTGTTTTTTCTCTCACCGCCTGCGGCAATTCCAACAGTTGCTCTGCATGAAGAATTTACTGTCTTAAATACTCTTGATGGAAGCTTTATAACTGTTTTCTTTGCACCTTGTGAAACTATAATTCCGAAAGTCCCGGATCCCCTTACAAGTTTTCCGCCGTCATTAGGTATTGTCTCTATATTAAATACGGGTGTTCCTTCAGGGATTTTTCCCAATGGAAGTACATTTCCAATATCTAAAGCTGCATCCTGCCCGATTTCAAAAGCATCGTCAGTTCGAATACTTTCAGATGCGAGGAATACGCCTTTTGTCCCGTCATCAAACAATACTTTTGTGATGGGTGCATTTCTTGCAGCATCGTGAATTATGTCAATTATTTTTCCTTTAATTACTTTTTTTTCTTTTTCAAGCACTGGATATGTTACCTTTGCGGTATATCTGTGGCTTGGTGCCTTGTAGATATTTGAGCCTTTTCCGCGCCTTTGTGAAATGGTTACTTTACCCATATTACATCATCCCGAGCTTTGTTGCCACATCAACAGCGGAAAATTCAGGCAAAAGGCTTACAATTGCTTTTTTAGTTCCTTTTGTTGTTGTTATGACATTTACTTTTTTGACTTTTACATCAAACGCTTTTTCAACAGCGGTTTTAATATCGTCTTTTTTTGCAGTTCTTTTTACAATAAAGACAAGCTTGTTGTTTACTTCAATATTATTTATGGATTTTTCCGTCAGGTGCGGGTATTCCAGTATTTCAAGAGCATCAAGAAGAACTTTTTTGTCCTTTTTCTTGGTCTCTTTTTTCTTTTTTTCTTTTGGCAACTCTTTCTTTTTTACTTCTTTTTCTTTTATTGGAACATCTTTTTTAGTTTCTGCCATTGTAATCACATGTAAAGATTATTTTTTTCTAAGCTATCTATTGCGGATTTTGTCCAGACCGTAAGCCTTCCCGCGTGTGTTCCCGGAGCCAATAGAGATGCATTAAGTGCATCAACCCGAACGCATGTAACTCCCGGGATGTTTGCTATTGCCTTGACATCTGTTTCAGATACAACAACAAGAGGACCTGTTTTTGTCTTGTATTTTCTTCCGCGCATTGTTCCTTTTCCTGCGCGCACTTTTTTCTCAGCGCATCTTTCAAGCTCTTTTTCAAGACCAAGCTTTTTCAATGCATCTGCAATCTCTTTTGTTTTGTTGAGTTTCTGAAAATTATCTTCAAGAATCAAAGGCACTTGAGGTATGGCTTCAACCATATGTCCTCTTCTAAGCACAAGCTCTTTTACAGCACTTGCTGAAATTGCGCTCCTTATTGCAAGTTTTCGCTCCTTTTCATTGATTTTTTGAGACCATTCTTTTTCTGCTTTAGGCGGATGTGCTTTTCGACCCTTTACAGCATTAGGCACAATTCTTGCCCTTCCTGTTAAATATCCTGCACCGATTCTTATTCTTGTTGTCCTGTGCATTGCCCTGTTTATCCATGCACCATAGCCTCGCCTTCGACCCCGGTATTCTGCGGATGTTTTAAAGCCGGAACGAGGGTCAGCGCCATAAGGCTGCCTTTCATTGCCTTGTATGGCAATAACTGCTCTTTTAATTATGTCTTCCCTTACACTTTCTTTGAATTGCTTCGGAAGTTTGACTGTACCTGTTTTTTTGCCGTCAATTGAGTATATATCTGCCATTTGAATTACCTTTATTTAGCATAAACTGAAACAACCTGTGGTTCTTTTAATTTACCTTTGCTGTCTCTAACCGCGTTTCTTATTCTTATAAGCCTTTTTCTTGAACCCGGAACAGAGCCTGCCAAAAGCACATATGATGATTTCACAAGTCCGTAGCTGTGCCATCCATCAGCGTTTATTTGGTCTTTATCATTAGATATTGAAATTATTCTCTTATTATAGTCTGTTCTTTTATGATAACCAGTCTGTCCCATCTGGGGAACAGTTCTTTTTACCTTGTGCGGATGAAATCCTCCAAGATTAGCTGCCTTTCTTCTTAGTTTCTGTGATTTTTTTGGGAGTAGATGAACGCCAAATCGTTTGATTGATCCTTGGAATCCATGCCCTTTTGTAATTGCAATCGTATCAACAAAAGCGCCTGCCTTAAGAACATCATCAACCGGCAAATCTAATCCAAGCTTTTCTTTTGCATATGAAAACGCATCTGCAATTTTGCCGCCAACAGAAATCTCAAAGACTTCAGGCTTTGTTTTATGAATCCCGGCCATTGAAGGCTGGGTGTGAACAACAAGGACAATTTTTTCGTATGATTCTAAATCTTTTTCAAAAGATTCTAGTTCTTTAGTTATGTTTCTTTTCTTTTTTGGAACGGTTATTTTTTTTGCTGCATTATCGTCAATCTTTTC
>JAGLIP010000105.1 GCA_023142905.1 Candidatus Aenigmatarchaeota archaeon
CCCGCGTACTATCAATTACTTTTCTGATAACATTAACTTATGTGGTGGAGACACCCCACCACATTATTTATAATTCAGAATATGATGGAGTATTATGAACCCTGAAGAGCTCGAAAAAATTGGGTTAAGTCCTAATGAATCAAAAATATATCTTGCGCTTCTTGAAATCGGCTCATCCACGGCAGATAAGATTTCTCAAAAAGCAGGCATCCACCGCAGAACAATTTACGACAATATTGAAAAACTTCTAAACAAAGGGCTTATAAGCTATATTATTACGGCAAACAAAAAGTATTTTGAAGCCACAGACCCGCACAAATTAAAAGACATATTGAATGAAAAAAAGGAAAAAATAAAAGAACAGGAAAAAATCTTCGACAATCTTTTACCCGAACTAATACTTGCCCAAAAGCTTTCAGGGAATAAACAAGAAGTCACCATCTATAAAGGGAAAAAAGGAATAAAGACAATACTTTGGGACATCCTTCGGGAAAGAAAACAAAACCTCGTAATCGGCGCCCAGGCAATGGAAGAATATGGTGTGTTGTTTGCGCTTTTTAACAAAAAACGAATAAATCTAAAAATTAAAAACAAAATGATATTCAAAAAAGAAGATGTTCTAAGAGCAAAAAAATTCAAAAATCTCAAATATACTGAAACCAAAGTAATGCCTAAAGAATATGCTTCGCCGCTTTCAATAAATATATACGGGGATAAAACCGCGCTTTTGATAAGCTCAAACGAACCAATCGGCATTTTGATAAAAAATAAAGACACTTCAGATGGTTTTAGAGCGTATTTTGAAATGCTTTGGAATGTTTGTGAAAATGTGACTTAAAAAATACCCAACTTCTTTTTTGCTGCAACAAGGCCTTCAGATACTATTTCAAAGTCGCACGATATGCCTTCCGGAAGGGTTCTGTGCTTCATTATGGTTGCTGTTCTTTTTGCATTGTCGTTTTTTTCAAGACGAATAAGGCATTTTGATGCGTATTTAGGGATATCCCCCCCAACAACCTCAAGATCTCCTGTCTCAAAATCTGAATAAACCTGATTTGTGACTATTACCGGAATTGCATTCTTTCGTGATATTGTAGAAAGCACTGCAAGCTGTGTGCTTAATTTCTGGTTTGCTTCCTGCACTTTGTCATTGTGCATGTGAAGGCGATACAAAGACACAAGAGAATCAACGCCAATGAATCCTATGTTTTCTTTTTTCACAAGCTCTTCCAATTCTTTTATTGCTTGCTGCTGCTCTAAAAATGTGTGGGCGCTGTAGATAAAAAGGTCTTTTAAGGCCTCCTTTTTATGCATCTGGGCAAAGCGTTCAACTGAAACACCTCCTTCTGTGTCGATAATTGCCGCTTTTTTGCCTTCCTTTATACATGAAACAGCCGCCTGTATTGTAATGTTTGTCTTGCCCGAACCTGATGAGCCATAAACATTTGTAATTACGGTTTTTTCAATACCGCCTAAAAGAAGATCATCTAATGGCTTGCAGCCAGTCTTAAATTTTTCAGTGTTTTGTTCTTGCGCGAGAGCAAATTTGGCATCGGACATGATTATCTGTTTGTGATGCAGATTTAAATTTTAATGTTTTTGTGCCAACACAGATTCTTTATAGGGAATATAGCTCATCTTGTATTCTTTTAGAAGCGTTGTTATTTCGTACTCTTTTATTATCCCGGGGTATTTACGCCGTATTGTTGTAAAAATTTCATCAAAATCTCCCGGGTTTTTCGCAGTAATTTCAATCTTGTAATTCCATCTGCCACTTACTTTTGCGACATAGGTTATGTTTGGGTGATTTTCAAAATATTTCACGAAGGATTCTTCTTGTTTTGTGTCAAGATTCCAAAGTTGAAACATAACAAAGGAAATATTTGTAAACCCTAGATTTGGAGGGTTTGCGATTGTTGTGAACTTCAATAGTATTTTCTGTTTTAAAAGGCGTTCAATCCGATATTTTATGGCATCTCTTGAAAGCCCTATTTTTCCTGAAAGCTTACTTAACGGGGTGCGGGCGTTTTGTTCAAGCAAAAGCAACAGGTTTATGTCTTTCTCATCAAGAGACTTCGGCGAACCATATATTATTTCCGGATTGTTCGTTGTAAGCCCCTCAAAATCCGACTCTTTCTTTTTGGTTGTTTTTTGTTTCATATACTCACGAATTAATTATTACGCGCGATATTTTTATAATTTTTGCGTTTTTTAAGTAAATTCTGTTGGAAAGGAATATATAAACGCTAGAATAATTATAACTTACTTATTAGTGATTAATAAAAGAATGTTGGCAATTAAATGGCAAACAAAAATACGATGAGTTTAGAACAATATATTATTAGTCAAGAAGATGTTAAAGTTTTAGGTACTGGGTTCGTACAATATTCTTCTGTTTTTTGGTGGGATTCTCCTGAAAATGTGTTGCTGTTTACGGATAAAGAAATGTTTAATGATAAAAAAATAATAGTACATGATAACCGCATATATATTCTCGACGACACTAAAGAACCTAATAAGACATCAACTGCATGGACATACCATACTTTAGTTCCCATATTTGAGGATGGTTCTTTCCAATTAGAAAACAACAAATACAACAACTTCCCGGAGTTTGAAGTAATTATTAAAGCGATGAATGATGGTAAAATTCTAAAAAATAAGGGTGTGTTATACGCACACCAACAAGCAGGGACTCATACAATAAGAAAGTTGTGTGAGTTGCAACACGAATACCGACTTATTTCAGGTAACTAACATTCATCACACCATTTAGTGGGTGTGTTTTACAAACTATTATTATTTTTTATCCTCTAATTCTTCCGGCAGCACCCACCCAAAAAACTTATATATGTATTTGCGACCAATAGACATAATCTGCATTTTTATTTTAGTTACCGCATGTGCGGGCTATAAAAATATTAAGAACAAATAATGTCCGGTGATTTTTTGAAAAAAGAAGTACATCTTAAAGTTGGCGAAATTCCAAGCAACGCGCAGTCAGATATAGGTATCGGCATTATCCGAATGGATACAACAATAATGTCTGAAATTGGCATCCGTGAAGGGGATGTTGTTGAAATTGAAGGAAAAAGAAAAACCGGTGCTGTTGCAATACGACCATATCCGTCAGATGCGGGCATCCGAGACATTATCCGAATGGACGGCATATTGCGGGGAAATGCCAAAACATCTATTGGTGAAAAAATCACAGTAAGAAAAGCAGAATTGAAAGAAGCAAAAAAAATAACAATTGCTCCGGCACAACGGGATGTTGTGATGCAGGTTCCGGGTGATAGAGTAAAAAGAACACTTCTTGGCCGGGTTGCAAAAACAGGGGATATCATAAGCCATGCACCCCAAAGGCGCTCAAGAAATATGAGTTTTTTTGATATGAATATTGAAGATATGTTCTCATTTGGTTTTGGCGAAATGCGGTTTACAATTGCCGATACAAATCCCAAAGGCATTGTAAAAATAACCGAGATGACTGAAGTCGAAGTTTTAACCCGTGCTGTTAAGGTAAAAGAGGAAGAGGAAGAAGCACAGCAACTTCCGGGAATAACTTACGAAGATATTGGCGGACTTAAAGAAGATGTTAAAAAAGTGCGCGAAATGATTGAGCTTCCATTAAAACATCCGGAGCTTTTTGAAAAATTAGGAATTGAACCGCCGAAAGGTGTTCTTTTATACGGACCTCCGGGAACGGGTAAAACACTTCTTGCTAAAGCTGTTGCAAATGAATCGAGAGCTCATTTCATAGCACTTAACGGTCCTGAAATAACATCCAAATGGTATGGTGAATCTGAGAAAAAAATAAGGGATATTTTCAAGGATGCGCAGGAAAACGCACCATCAATAATTTTTATAGATGAGATTGACG
>JAGLIP010000106.1 GCA_023142905.1 Candidatus Aenigmatarchaeota archaeon
TAATCGACTTTCGAAACAAGTTCTCAGATGTTGTGCGCATATATGACTGCATGAGTTTCTATGAAGAGCTTAAGCCGAATTATATTCCGCTGGGCGTTTTTGAAGAAAATAGGTAGATGAAAAAGGAATAAACGCGAGAGCCAGAAATACGATTCCAACTTCTAAAAAAATTAGATTTATCTGGTATGCGGAACAGCGTACATGCGCAAAAAAGTGCAGATATTGCAGAAAAATTCTTGAGTGGAAAGTCGATAGATGCAAACATGAAAAAAAGAATATTGTCTGCAATAAAAAACCATTCGATGATGCAGACGGGCGAAGAATTCAAAGAGAATATTCCTCTTGAAGACCAGATATTGCGGGATGCGGACGGAATCGTTTTTCTTTTTGACACATACAAATCCTTTTTTGATAATATGGCGGAAAAACATTCAAAAGAAAAAGCAATTGAACTAACGCTCAAAAAAATCAATGCAATGCGCGCAAAAATAACAACCGACAAAGGCCGTGAAATTGCAGAAAAATTTTATCCAAAAGCTGTTGGGTATGTCTCAAACAATAACGCATCATGAACAATAGCTTTATACTGCAAATATATTAGAATATGATTATTGTGAAGAATGCTATTTGTGAAACAACAAATATTAAATACAATAAGTTTGTCGAAATATCATTTAAGACCATAAATAAATTTTAAAATATTAAATATTATGATACTTCATGCCAATTTTTTAATTTATGGTTAGAATAATAGTTTTCCATTAATTTCTTAATTTTTTCAGAATTTAAACCCATATTGCGAAAGAAAGAGTATTCTATTATTCGTTTTAATAATAATGTGTATTTTAAAACATCTTTTGCTTTAGGCGTGCCGTGAAATGTGGTCGTATCTTGATGCACATAATAATTGCGTATATCTACAATAATTGGAATATGTTTTTTTATTTTTTTCGTATCTTTTTTGTCCAAAATTGTTGAATAATCAGTTAGAATATCATTTAATCGTTTTATTAAAGAATATTCATACCCATAGTTCAATTTACTTTTTAACGCTTCTTTATGACCTTCAGCCAGATTTTCAGGGATTGATTTTTTTAATAGGGGTAATATTTCGTCAGCATATTTCTTCTTACCATAATAACACCCCCCATAATTAACTCGATGATATCCTTCAAGTGCGTGTATTAATGCCAAAAAAGTATATTCTAAATTATTATCAGGGTTATATATGAATTCAAAATATGAATGTATAAGCAATCCTAATTTGGAATAATTTTCAAACCAGTTTTTTATAATTGATTCGTAATCTTCTTCAATATCCTTGAAAGAAAAAAGCATTTCAAAAGGTAGTATTTCTGAAGTTGTGTTTTTTTTAATTGGGTTTAATCTAGTAATTATTTTTATCTCTTTTGGTATGTTAAAAGTTACAATCTTAGAAACTAATTTGGTTTCTATTATACCGACAATATTCTCTATTTGTGTATGTTTTTGAGTTGCCAATGTAAGAAAATCCCGAAATACTTTATTTAAATGCAAATATGTTTTAAAATTATATTTTTCAACACATTCAAACATCACAAAGGTATCCTGAGTTATTTTTTGTTCGTTGACCACCACATAATTTGTAGGACCAACCACACCAAAACTAAATTTAAGTGTTGTTTTTTCATTTAATTTAATTTTAATTTCTTTTGGAATTTTATATTCTAGCCTACAGAATATGTTTTTTTCTTCACCAAAATTTAATTTAAAACCATTTATATTCAACCATTCTGGAAGATGATTATATTGGGTTTTTATCTGTTTAAATTTTATATCTTCGGGGGTTTTAAAATGTTCGCCAAAAAACACATACTCTATAAAAAAACGACCTTTCGCATATGGGAAATAGCAACTGGAATATTGCGCAACAACATTCATGAGTGTTATTTTTTGCCTATGTAGTGATTCTCCCAAAAATATATTATTTGTTTTTAATTTTTCATCAAAATAATTTTCAATAGTGCGAACACCATAGTCTTCGGTTTCTAGTAATAATTCATTTTTAAACTGAGTTTGTATTAATGCACCATAAACTTTTTCATCGGGTTTGTTTGGCAACCACCATACACCCCGAAAAATAATATTATCATTCATAGAATGTAAATACTTAAGAAATATTATAATCATTACACAAAAGATATATTTCCTAATTCAATACATGAACAATAGCTTTATACGCTTTTACGGACAATACCGTGTATGGTACTTGAACGAGCTGAAGCAGAAAAAATCGTAAAGGAAAATGTTAACGGGCAGTTTTTATTCAATCATATGCTTGCAACAGAGGCTATAATGCGCGGATGCGCCAAATTTTTGGGTGAAGACGAAGATAAATGGGCATTATGCGGGCTTCTTCATGACATTGATTTTGAAAAGACAAAAGACGACCCCATAAAGCATGGCGTTTTGGGTGTTGAAATTTTGAAAGAAAAAGATGTTCCTGAAGAAATACTGACTGCAATTCTTGCCCATAATTATATGAATCCTGATGCGCCTGCCCGAACGACAAAGATGGATCACATGCTTGTTGCAGCAGATGCGATGACAGGGCTTGTTGTTGCTTGCGCCATGGTGAAAGAAAAAAAGATTGAGAATGTGTCTGAAAAAACGATTAAAAAGGCATTTAAGAAAAAGGGATTTGCGGCAGGGTCTAAAAGAGAAATGATTATGGAATGCGAAACTGCAGGAATCCCGTACGAAAAATTAGTCGAGATTTCGCTTGAGGCTATGAAAGGGATTTCAGAGGAATTGGGATTATGACAACACTTGACTTTGAAAAACTGGGACTTAAGTGCGGGGTTGAGATACACCGCCAGCTTGACTGCAAAAAGCTTTTCTGTGATTGTGAAACTTCAATGAAAGAAAAACCTATAGGAGATGTTGAGCGAAGGCTTCGGGCAATTGCGGGGGAGACCGGCAAAGTTGATATTTCTGCTAAAGAAGAGATGAAAAAGCAAAAGACATTTGTCTACAAAACTTATGAAAACGAGTCATGCTTAGTTGAGCTTGATGAAGAACCTCCGCATAACATAAGGGCAGAAGCTCTTGATACAGCACTTGAGATATCTATTATTTTTGATGCGGAAATTCCGAAAGAAATTCATGTAATGAGAAAGACGGTTATTGACGGCTCAAATACCGGTGGTTTTCAAAGGACGGCGATTGTAGGTCTTGATGGCACTTTAGCCACAAGCTTTGGTTCTGTTGGCATCACAAATATTTCAGTTGAGGAAGACTCAGCGCAGATTTTAGGCGAGCATGACCACACAAAGATATTCGGGCTTAATCGGCTCGGGATTCCATTGGTTGAACTAGGAACAACGCCGGACATAAAAACACCGTCACAAGCGCGTGAGGTTGCAGAAAAAATAGGGATGATTCTAAAAAGCACGGGCAAAGTCAAAAGAGGGTTAGGCACTATACGACAGGATGTAAATGTTTCAATCAAAGAAGGTGCGCGGGTTGAGATTAAGGGTGCTCAGGATTTAAAAATGATTCCTGAACTTGTGACTCTTGAAGCGTCAAGGCAGAACACGCTTGTGGAACTCAAGAAAGAATTAAACAAAAACGGAACAAAAGAGCAGACACCGAAAATGATTGATGCAACTGAACTATTCAAAAAATCAGAATCGCGGATTGTAAAAGGAAACACTATTTTTGCCTCAAAAATCAAAGGATTCGATTGTAGGTTCAAGACAAAGCTCAACAGCCACAGGACTTTGGGAAATGAGATTGCAAATTACTCCAGAGTAAAAGCAGGTGTTAAAGGAATAATTCATTCTGATGAGG
>JAGLIP010000107.1 GCA_023142905.1 Candidatus Aenigmatarchaeota archaeon
TTGCTGCGATTGGGTAATTCATTAACAGCCACTGCATTTTTTGGGTCGGTACATGTTTGTCATTTGATCACACATATTCCCTGCAGTATCCATAACCGTTTCAGTATAATCTGTAAGTGTTTTATATGCAGTTTGTAACACTTTCGAATCTTTGTTTAAAACACTTGCAATGTAATTAACAACCCCCTCATCGTCAACACCATGTGTTTTGTAATCCAGAATGTTTTCTTGACAACTGTTCAGTCTTTCACCAGCATGTTTCAAAACATTGCTGAGTTTTCCGCCAGCCATATCGTAAAGATGTAGAGCTTCATGAGTCATCACTGCGATTTTTTCTTTATAGGGTAAAGGGTAGAATTCTTTTGCATTTACAATTAATGTTTCTGCGCCATCATATAATTTTCCTACCGCGGCTATAACTCCTTTTGGAAGATAATTTGAGATTATTGTGTTTTTTGGTCTAACCGAAATACCTGCAAGTCGGGATGCATCATCAAAGGCATTCGTTACTTCATCTAAATGTTTTTCTTTTTTAACAAGACCGTAAACAGTTTGGCAGATATTCATAACAAAATATTACCTAAAAAACTATATAAATACATCAATCACTATAAAGTAACAACCAAAAAACTATAAACCATCAACAGCAGACATTTTTTCTTCAAAATCTTTTCTTAATTTTTCTTCAAAAATGTGTTTAAGAACATCTGTTTCAACAGCCACATACGCAAAGAATCGTCCTTTTTTCCCAGCACATAAACAAACACTTTTCCTTTTTACAATGCCTATAATCACAAGTCGCCCCAAAGACCTTTGAACCGTGCTTTTGTCCTTTGAAAGCTTTTTTGCGATTTCATCAGCACAGCTTGTTTTTGAATAATCAAGCTTTTGAAAAACCTCAAAATCATTTTCAGAAAGCCCCAAAACATCAGAAAAAAGACCATGCAGGTTAGTAATTTCATAAATCATATTATGTTGTGGGATACAAAGATTTAAATATGTTTATGTGAGATAATGTATATAGCTTACATTAACTAAAAAAGGTGATATTATGGCAGAAAATTTAATCCACATAACAAAAGAAAATTTTGAAGACGAAATAAAAAACTCAAACGAACCCGTAATTATTGATTTTTGGGCTGGTTGGTGTATGCCGTGCAAGATGATGGGTCCAATTTTTGAAGCGTTGGCGCCAAAATATTCAGGAAAAATAAAATTTGCAAAAGCAAACACCGAAGAAGTGCCGGAAATAGCACAGCAGTTTGAAATACAGGGAATTCCATCGTTAGTTGTGTTGAACAAGGGCGTTGAGGTGGATCGATTTGTAGGTGTTATACCCGAGCCCGGTTTAAAGCAAAAAATTGACGAAGCACTTGAAAAATTAAACGAGTAGATTCGATGGGCCATGCATGCAGTATTTGTTTTGACAAGAAAGACAAAACGAAAGATATCAAAATAAAAGAATTGCTTGAATCCTCAAAAACAATAGCGATTGTCGGCATTTCAAGGGATGAAGAAAGCACATCAAACAAGTGCGGAGCGTACTTAAAAAAGCACGGGTTTGTTGTAATTCCGGTGAACCCAAACGCCGAAAAAATAATTGGTCTGTCCTCAATGAAGTCTCTTGGAGACATTAAAGAAAAAGTGGATATTATAAATGTTTTTAGACCCAAAGAAGAAGCCGGACAAATAGCAACCAGTGCCGCCAAAATAAACGCAAAAGCTATATGGCTTCAGGAAGGCATAACAAGCAAAAAAGCAGAAAACATTGCAAAAAAGCATAACATTTCCTTCATTCAGAATCGATGCATATACAAAGAGCATAAAAAACTTTGCCGCTAAAAGACAACTGTGTGGTAATGATGAAAAATACATTAGTCAAAATAAAAATAGCAATGGATCGCGGCAAATATTGGCTTAGTTATGTTCAGTTTTTTATGCTTCTTTTTGTTCTTGTAACAAGCATGAAGCAATACACAACATTTTCTTTTTTTAGAAGCACAGAATGGCTTGGTTTGCTTACAATAATAACTCTTGTAGGTTTGGTTGTTTTGGGTTACATTGATTTGAAAGTATTGAAAACCTATCAGACAGAATCAGAAATTTATGCGCGGGTGAATCCAATTCAAAAAAAGATGTTAGACAATCAGGAGAATATACTTAAACAATTAGACCTGTTAGAAAAGCAAGGTAACAAGTGATACCATATGGAAACATACGACTTAATAATAATCGGCGGGGCTGCGGCAGGCCTTCCGGCAGCATTGTATGCTGCAAGGCGCAAGATAAACACTTTAGTTATTACTGAAGACACTCAAGGACAGACCGGAACAGCAACAACAATAGAGAATTATCCGGGTTTTCTTGAAATTTCCGGCATAGAACTTATGGCAAAATTTAAGGAACAGGCAAAAAAATCAGGGGCGAATATTGTTTTTGATAATGTCAAAAAATTGAAAAAATCAGGAGATGATTTTGAGATTGAAACAACTTATTCAAAATATTCGGCAAAATCAGTCATCATTTCCGCAGGAAAATCACCAAGAACTCTTGGCGTTCCTGGTGAGGAAAATCTTAAAGGCCGTGGGGTCTCTTATTGCGCAACATGTGATGGCCCTTTTTTCAAAGGGAAAAAAATAGCAGTTGTTGGCGGCGGAAACACAGCATTGGAGGAGGCAGAATATTTGTCAAAGATTGCAGAAAAAGTATATCTCATCCATAGACGTTCAGACTTTAGAGCCGAAGAGGCAGTTGTTCATCATATTCAAAAAATAAAAAACATAGAGTTTGTGCTCGACTCAATACCCAAAGAAATTAACGGCGAAAACAAGGTCGAGGCAATTGTTGTCGAAAACACGATTTTAGAAGATAAAAAAACAATACCTCTTGATGGTGTTTTTGTAAGTATAGGGTATATCCCGAAAACTGATTGGATTAAAGATTTTGTAAAACTTGATGATTATGGCCAGATAATTGTAACTAAAAAATGTGAGACCTCAAAAAAAGGCGTTTTTGCCGCAGGAGATATAACAAATATACGCGATAAGCAGACAATAATAGCAGCCGCGCAGGGAGTGACTGCTGCTTTAAGCGCATATGATTATCTGGTGGGGAAGAAAAGATAGTGAGATGATATAAATGGTTGAAATAATTTTTGATGAATGGGGACCGGAAAAAATACTTGAGGTCTATGACCCAAAAACAGGAATGCGCGGCTTTACAGCAATACATTCAACAGCATTGGGTCCTGCAAAAGGCGGAATCCGGATGGAGCCGGATGTCACAAAAGAGGAAGTTTTCGGGCTTGCGCGGGCTATGAGCTGGAAATGCGCATTAGCAGATCTTCCTTTCGGCGGCGGGAAATCAGGAATTATCGCAGACCCAAAAGCAGAGAACAAGCAGGAAATTGTCGCAGCGTTTGCACGAGCTATAAAAGAGGTTTGTCCAAGCCAGTATGTTGCAGCCCCTGACATGAACATGGGAGAAAAAGAAATGGCAACATTCGCAAACACAAACGGCGATATGAAATCAATTACCGGAAAGCCTCTTTCAATGGGCGGGCTTCCACATGAGCTAGGTTCCACAGGTTTCGGTGTTTATCTTTCAACATTGGTTGCCTTAAAACACA
This sequence comes from Candidatus Aenigmatarchaeota archaeon, assembly GCA_023142905.1. Classification (GTDB taxonomy): domain Archaea; phylum EX4484-52; class EX4484-52; order EX4484-52; family B79-G9; genus GLR112. Next base: position 3,629 of record JAGLIP010000107.1, read on the forward strand.
AAGATATTGATGTTGAAGGAGCAACAATTGCAATAGAAGGTTTCGGGAATGTCGGCCAGTTTACAGCAAAATTTTTATCTGAAAAAGGCGCAAAAATAATTGCAGTTTCAGATTCAAAAGGAACCGCATATTTTGAAGATGGTTTTAATGTTAAAAAATTAACAGATATAAAAACAAAAACAAAA
>JAGLIP010000108.1 GCA_023142905.1 Candidatus Aenigmatarchaeota archaeon
CAATTGAATCCCGTACAACCCCGTCAGCAACGCCGATTCTCAAACTTCCGATAATTGCGCGCACAACATACTTGGCTTCTTTATCTTTTGCAGATGTCAAAAGATAGGATATAATCTCAAGCTTCTTTTTCTGGGACTTATTGCCCTCAAGTTCTGCAAGCCCTTTAAGCCCCTCATGCACACTCTTTACGGTAAGCGATTTTGTAAAAAGTGTTGCTTGTCTTCGATTTTTAGAAAGTTCTTCTGCCGCAAGCCCCAAATCGCCTGTTTTCTGCCAAAGCTTTTCTACATCCGTATTTTTTATGCCGTATGCTTTCGCAATTGCCTTCACCATCAGCATACTTGCAACCCCAATCTCTTTTTGGCTCCATGATGGAAAAACACGCCCCTGAGAAAGAATGACTGCAGGATAAATGTCGTCGGTTTCGAAACTGTTAAGAAAGTCAGCCAATATTTCTGTTTTTTTTAATCGCTCACTTGTTTTCTCAAGCTTTGCAAACACTTCCGCAAGAATCTTATACTCCATAGCATTGTTTTCATTTTTGTTTTTAATAATATTTGGGCTTCAATATGTAAGTCAACAGACAAACATAAAATAAAAACAAGTCATATAATTCTTATAAAAGAAACAAACGAAAACAGAAAAGCACTTGTTGTATCGAACCACAAAGAAATTGACAAAGGCACACTAAAAGAAATCATACGGCAGGCAGGCCTAAAGAAGAATTTTTAGAGCTTTTTAACAAATAATAGTTTCTGTCAAAATATCCATCAAATTAACCAATTATTTCAAAAGAATTGTGTTTGTCTTCGCCCTCAAAATTCTGTATCATTTATAAACATAACCGTTAGCTTTATATACTCCTACAACCATATACTACTTATAAGTTACAAGTACTGGCTTGTAGTAAACCAGCAATTGTAAAATCATTTTCGTTTTGGCCGGTTTCGGTGGGATGGCCAGTCATAATAATATCATAAACAGCCTTGTGGTGGGGCTTAAAAAAAGCAAATTCGAGGTAGATTTAGATGGCAAACTACGCACTAGAAAATAAAAATATTATTCCCGATATGGGTGAAAATCTTAAAGGCGCACTAGCAGGTCTTTTTAGCACAAAAAACAGGTACGCAATGCCTGAAGTTTCTAAAGAAGAAGCAGAAAAAGTTTTTACAACCGTTCTTGCATATGCAGAAAAACATGCAGACGAATTAAGCGCACAAACAGGCATATCTTCCGAACACCTTCTTAAGCGCGTAGGCCACAACCCAAAAATGATTACTTATTTCCAACAGGAATATCTGAATGCACCAGAAAACCTGGAGGCTGCAATGAGTATAGAAAACAAAGCAAGAAAAAATGCAATAAACCTTGCAGAATTAAGCGATTCAGAACTTAAGGTCTTAAAACACTATGTTGCAGGAAATCTTAGAAGATATAAACAAGACATGACCGCATTAATAGACACACCTGTTTGGGAATTTAAAGCAGATTTACTTAAGGATCTTAACGCAGCTCTTGGAGCCGCGGCAATAGAAGCAAGCAATGTTCCCACACATCTTATTTCAACATATCTGCCCCAATTACAAGGAATCATTGGAATGGATAATACTAAAACAACACATCTTGCCCGCACAGCCATACCCAAAAAATCAATGTGGACTGAAGAAGTTGCAGAAACACGCCTTACAGGCATGGGCTTTCCTAAAGCAGTAGTCGCCAAAATGCTAACGGCTCTAATTGCCGCTGGTGTTGTTATAGCATCAGGCTGCGTAGATGCAACCGCACCCGAAACAACAATAGACTCCCTTGATGCTCCAAGCTACTATAGTGAAGACATAAACGAACTTGCAGCAAGTATTAAAGAAAATACAGACAAAACAGACAATCCCAATATTTTTGAAAAAGGCGGCATGAAAATCTATATAGATACACCCAAAGACTCCGAAAAAGTCATATCTATAAGGTATACAGACCATTTAGGAACCAGTTTGATTGTTACAGAAAACGATAATAGTAACGGATTTGAAATTGACGAAGTCGAAATAAGAGACATTGACGGAAACATTCAGCTTGTAAAAAAGCCGGTAGCAGATGCAGAAACGCCTATCGATGATGCCGCCACAGACGAAGTTTACAAGCTTATCCGCGACGGAGAGTTTGACAAAGAAGCAGCAAAAAACCTTTTAGGTCAGCCTGTAAACATCCTAAAAATTACAGACGACCTCGGACCCACACCCTTCGAACCGCAAGAAAATGCACCATATGTCCTGGAATACGAAAGTGATAAATTTAAGGAAATATTCGAGCTTGAGAAATACAGCGAATTTTATGGTATAAATGGTAGACTAACCGGAATTCTTATTGCCAAAGACACCAATAACGCAATACTTGTCACAGATGATGGCGGAGAATCCGGCAATGTGTTTCTCGATGGAACAATCAGCTGTGTTAGAGCACACTTAAACGGCGAAAAGATTGATCTGGTGGAATAATTAAGATGATACTCATGGCATCACAACTGACTCTCGATGGCAGTGTCGCAGAAGAAAAAGCAAAAGTTCCAACCCAAACTGAATACAGTCCAACAAATACCATTGCTAAAGGCGCAGCACTTATCGTAGGCGCATATATGGCGCAGACATTATTTGAAAAAAGATACTTAAATCCCGTTGCTGATTTACTGCAAGACTGGGTCGTAGAAATTGCCAAACTCACAGACCAATTGCCTGCTACAGTTGTAGCTGCAAGTCCTATGGGTGATGAACTGTCAAATGCCGTAGTCTCTATTATTGCTGGAGGATTTATTTTCTACGAAGGCGCAAAAACAATAAACAAATATATTAAATAAAATATTATTCCAATTTTATGGCAGTCCATCCGCCATTATTATCTTCTTTTGTATCTTCTATAGTAATATCTCCGACAAATATTCCGCCCTCTCGAATGTTTATGTTGTCTGCAGCAAACCGCGCCGTATCATCTTCAATCCGATTCATATAAACACCGTTGCCGATTTTAGTCCATTCAAATGCCTTTATTCTGTCAAGATCTTTACCCCAGATGATGTTAGTATCTCCGACTTTTTTTCTCCAGTCCTCATCAAGATATATATATGCATAAGGTGTGTTGTTCTCGAAATTCTCCACAATATATCCCTGTATAATGCCATCATTAGGATTAAGACCAGAACCAATGGCCATCAATACATCGTAATCGCCGTTTTCATCCCTTACATAATATGCCTTTGAAAACTGTTCACCGCGATAGATTCCTGAAATATGAAATGATGTCCATGTTGAGCCATGCATATACTGAATATCCCCGGTATTGCCTACATACCCCTTATCCTCTGTCAGATTATCAACAGGAATATAAAATTGTTCATCTTCAAGCTGAACTGCATACTTGTTTGCAATCACAGGAATATTAGACACCTCTTTTGGACTTGAAAAAATCAAAAAAAGAACAATGATTAAAAAAACAGCACTTAAAACAACCAATCCAATCTTTTTTTTATCATAATCTTCAAACATAATTATCACCTAATGATTCGGCCAGTATTCGGTCTGGCCTATTTCATGATTTATTACAACAGCAAGTGGCCCCGCAATAACAGCACCACTTCCAAAAGAACCAACACTAACAACAACAGACACTAACGTCACAACACCCTTAGTTACATCCTGCCATAAATGAGAGCCAGCATAACAAAAATTCTCATCAGTTACAAATACCTTTGGCTCAATCTGTATTGCAGGAATCGATGCATGATAATATGTTTTCTGAAAAAACCAATTATCTTT
>JAGLIP010000109.1 GCA_023142905.1 Candidatus Aenigmatarchaeota archaeon
AGGTGATAGGGGTGAGCTTTTAGACACAATAAGAATCGAAGCAAGTGCAGAGACGGTAAAAGAGCTCTCAGATAAGAAAGCAAAAGTTGTTATACTGGCGCACCAGGGAAGGCCGGGAGACAGCGAATTTGTGTCCTTGTCCGTGCATGCAAAAACACTTGAGTATTACACAAAAAAAATAATAACTTATGTCGATGACATTTCAGGCTCTGTTGCAAAGCATTACATAAAATCCATGCGCCCGGGAGAAATACTCCTTCTTGAAAATGTAAGGTTCAATTCAGAAGAGCTTCTAAAAAATCATCCGGATCACTCAAAGACACACATTGTAAGAAACCTATCCCCGCTTGTTGATTATTATATAAATGATGCATTTGCCGTATCTCACAGAAATCAGGCATCCATTGTGGGATTCCCTAAAGTGCTTCCATCCCTTGCAGGAAGAGTCATGCAAAAAGAGCTTGAAAGCCTTTTAAAAGCACAGGAAACCCCTGAAACGCCATGCATCCTTGTTTTTGGCGGAAGCAAAGTAGATGACTCGCTTAAAGTGATGCAGACATTGTTTGAAAAAAATTCCGCAGACAAGGCCCTTGTTTGCGGTGTTGTGGGACTTTTGTTCTTAAAGGCAAAAGGGATTAAGCTCGGCCCAAAAGCAAAGGAACTTCTACTAAAAACATCAACAACAAACGACATATTAAAAGCAAGAGAGCTTATGACAAACTACGGGAATAAAATAATCACCCCAAAAGATGTAGCACTCGACATCAGCGGAAAGAGGGAGACAATTACCATTGAAAAACTCCCGACAGACTATAATATATCCGATATAGGCGAAAAAACAATTGAATTATTTGAAAAAGAAATAGCAAACGCAAAAACAATAATCGCAAACGGCCCTGCAGGGCATTATGAAAAAAAACCCTTTGATATAGGAACAAAAAGAATTTTAGAAGCAATAGCAAACTCAGATGCTTTCAGCGTTCTTGGCGGAGGACATACATCAATGGCCGCCAAAGAATACGGTATTTTAGATAAGATAAACCATATTTCAACCGGCGGGGGGGCATTCATACTGTTTATGACGGGAGAACCGCTTCCGGGCGTTGCAGCACTCATAGAATCTGCAAAAAAACACAAAGAAAATTTAAAAATTATTTCAACGGGGGCAATCAAATGAAAACAAAAGTCGCAATAAACGGATACGGCACAATCGGAAAAAGAGTCGCAGATGCCGTCGCAGCACAGGATGACATGGAAGTTGTAGGTGTTGTAAAGACAAGACCGACAATTGAGGCAAAATTTGCGATTGCAAAAAATTATCCATTATATGTTACAGAAGTTTCAAAAAAACAGGCCTTTGTTGATGCAGATATTCCTATTGCAGGAACTCTTGATGACCTTTTGGCAAAAGCAGACATTGTTGTTGACTGCGCTCCCGGGAAACTCGGAGCGGAAAACAAAAAAATATACGAAACCAAAGGCATAAAAGCAATATTTCAGGGTGGAGAAAAAGAAGGCGTTGCAGACGCATCGTTCAATGCCCAAAACAACTTTAGGAACTGTATCGGAAAACAGTTTATCCGTGTTGTATCATGCAACACAACAGGGCTTTGCAGAACCTTAGGGGAAATCAACAGAACCTTCGGTGTCAAAAAGGCGCGGGTTGTCCTTATGCGACGAGGACCAGATCCCGGAGACTCAAAAAAAGGGCCTGTAAATGCAATAGTCCCTAATCCGGCAACAGTTCCAAGCCATCATGGGCCCGATGTAAATTCAGTCCTGCCTGATATGAAAATAGTTACAAGTGCAGTAATTGTCCCTACAACTTTGATGCATATGCATTCTGTAATGGTCGAGCTTGAAAAAGAAGCAACAACAAACGAAGTAAAAGAACTTTTTGAGCGCGCGCCAAGAATTATAACTGTCAGGGCAAAAGAAGGTATTGAATCAACAGCACAGATTATGGAATACGCGCGCGATGCAGGAAGAAGCCGCTCTGATTTAAACGAAATAGCTGTGTGGGAAGAAAGCATAAATGTCTTAGGAAACGAGCTTTTCTACATGCAGGCAATACACCAGGAATCAGATGTTGTGCCTGAAAACATAGATGCTATAAGAGCCATGACAGGACTTACAGAAGATGCAGTAAGAAGCATGATAAAAACAGACACAGCATTAAAACTTAAAAAATGGTGGTAACTTGGTATCCTTAGAACAGCACCTGACAGATGCCGCTTGCGATGAAAAGCTAAAAGAACTTATACTCCTTTTAAGCCAACAGGCAAAACCCATAAAAGATGCGTTTGTAGAAAACCAGGATTATGCAGGAACCACAAACATGCATGGTGACAACCAAATGGAGCTTGACAAGTGGGCAGACGAGCATCTGATAAAAATCTTGAGAGAATCACAATTAATAAAGACAATAGCCTCCGAAGAGCAGGAAGACATAATTGAAGTAATAACACCGGACAACAGCGGTTTCGGGGTAACCTTAGACCCTCTTGATGGCTCTTCTCTGATTGCTGTGAATCTCGCAGTAGGCACAATTATTGGAATATACGGAAACGGAGATGTGCTTGAAAAAGGTAAAAACATGAAAGCTGCAGCGTATATACTTTACGGACCGCTTACAGTTCTTGTATACACAATAAAAAACGGAGTCCACGAATTCGTACTTAATGATAGTGGTGAATTTGTTCTATTGCGGGAAAACATAACAATGCCTGAAGGAAAGCTCTACTCTCCCGGAGGGCTTAAAAAAGACCACACAGAAAAGCACGCAAAATTCATTCAAAAGCTTGAAGAAAACGGCCACAAACTAAGATATAGCGGCTCATTTGTTGCTGATTTTCACCAGATTTTAAGATATGGCGGCATATTCTCTTATCCTGCATTAAAAGAAAAAGAGGACGGGAAACTACGCCTTTTGTTTGAAGCAAACCCAATAGGATTTATAGCAAGGCAGGCAGGCGGCGAAGTAAGCACAGGCTTAAAAGACATACTTGAAATAACCCCGACATCCATTGACCAGCGAGTGCCCATTTATGTCGGAAACAAAAGCAAGATAAAAGATCTTGAAGAGCATATGAAAGAAGATATGAAAGACGAAAAAGAAGAATTAAGAGGTGTTTATGATGACGAATAATTGCAATCCTTTACCTGGCGGAGTTATTTTTAATGCGATAAAAGACAAGAATGCGATAATAATGGCTTCAAACATACGGTTTGTGCCCGGAATTGCAAAAGGCATGCTAAAAGCCGCAAAAGACACAGACTCACCCTTGCTGATTGAAATCGCAAGATCTGAATCCAATCTTGACGGCGGATATACAGGAAACACACCAAAAATGTTTGCCGATTTAATAAAGAACGCAGCAAACGAAGCCGAATGTACAAAATGGGCGCTTCATGCAGATCATATAGGCATCAAAAAAGGCGATGAAAAAGAAATAGAAGACACAAAAAACCTGATTTTGGCACAAATTGAAGCCGGATTCACATCATTTGCAATAGACGCATCCCACATATTCAACTTTGACGGAAAAACAGTTTTAGAAGAGCTTGAAGGAAACATAAAAGCAACAACAGAAATTGCAGAATTCATAAAAGAAGAATGCGAAAAAAAAGGTCTTAAAAACTTCGGCCTTGAAGTAGAAGTCGGTGAAATTGGGCGAAAAGACAACGCGGGATTTATAGTTACAACTGTCAAAGAAGCAGTGACCTATCTAAAAGAACTAACCCGTAACAGAATCGTT
>JAGLIP010000011.1 GCA_023142905.1 Candidatus Aenigmatarchaeota archaeon
TTCTCTCAAAGCCCCTATAGATTACTGGCATGTTAAGTCATTACCTTAACATCAACCTAATCCACCGCAGTCCCATCCTTTAGCGCCGAAGCTTTGGAAGATAAACCGTTCCAGGCATTATCTTCTATCCGGTATTACCCTCAGTTTCCCGAGGTTATTCCAGACTAAAGGGCAGGTTGACTACGTGTTACTCAGCAGTTCGCCTTGGCATTGCTGCCAAAAACTCGCATGGCTTAATCGAACCCCAATAGTGGTGATCTCTGGCAGGATCAACCAGAATTGATGCATGCCATAAGTCACTAGTTTGTACTTAAGTCTTTTACTTATTGGTTATGCGCTAATATCTCAAAAGAGATTTAGCGGAAGTTGTACTTGAAGTTTCACCTTTTTCTGGCTTAAAATTCCTTTAAGCCAACATTATTATTGCTGCAGTGCATAGCATACGCTTATCACAATACAAAACCGGTAAGTTTAACCAGCTTTTCAAAGCGTAAAAAGCGACTACATCACAAGTCACTTTCAAAACGCGTCATTAAGAATTTCAGCGTCCAATCGTGAGTATACATCTTTATCCGGCAAAGCTTTATATACTTTTCGATTTTGTTTGCAAATGTATTCTAATTATTGGTCAGTCTTTGATATTTTGTTTGACATTCCATTGTAGTTTACATCAAAGAGACAAGAAAAGGAGCAATGTTTTTGAATGCCCAATAATTGAAAAGAATTGTTGTGATGAAAAAAGTTGCGGTATTGAATATATCTGCTCTTAAGTGTAAAAATATCAAAGACATTATGATTGCATATATAAAGGCACTCAGTATTCCTAAAAACAGCAGGTTGAGTGATAACAGATAAGGGACAATAAGGGCAATGGCAATATATCCGAAAAGCGGAACTATTGCGGTATCCATCTGTTGCCTTATCCGATATACCGACCCCACAAACGAACTTATACAGCCAACCGCGGCACCAACAATCCAACCGTAATGCATGGTTGAAAGAACAGTTACAAAAAGCACAAAGTCAAGACCCACAACAAACGGAAAAAATTCCTGTATTAGTTTTGATGCGGCAGCAATAACAATAAATATGCCGATAAAAACAAGCGATTTAACATATGCTGTGAATATCAAAGATGCAATTGCTAAAAGAACAAGGGCGATTTTTATGTTTTGTGTTTTTATGCCGTATTTTTTTGAAATCCAATCTAATGGTTGGTTTATCTTTCGATAAGAGGCTATAAAGACACTCCGTTTCTTTTTTTTTGGTGGTGGTGTCTTTTTATCCCTTTGTTTTTTTGTTTTGGGTTTTCCAATCAAATATGAAATTATTTTCTTCATCATAAAAATGCCGTAATAATTCTATTGTTACTTTATGTGTGGGATGTTTTTTAAGCTTAATTTTTCAAAGAAGCGCAAGGATTGTCGCACCAAACATTGAAAAAAGCCACCAATTAAAAGCAAAATGTGTTGCCGCAAATGTCGTTGCATTGATAATGCATTTTCGAATCACCCCAAAATAAACAGTTACAATAAGCAAATCATAAACGGCTGTGGCGATAAGACCCAAAGTTACGATATTTAAAACAGGCAGATGGGGCACAAAAAAGCCCACAGCACCCATTCCTAGATAAAATACCAGTTTGTCTTCCATTCGTCTTGAATTTCGTATTATGGCTCCAAGAAAACCTGAACCAATTCCAACAATAAGCCCTACAAGACTTCCATAAGCAACAGCACTTAAAACCGTCAGAAAAAGACAAAGGTCAAAACCGGCAACAAAAGGAAATAGATTTTGTGAAAGTCTTGAGACCGCAGCAATTCCGATAAAAAGAGGTATTACAATAGCGGCCTTAGAATATGCCAAAAGAATAATAATCGCCAAAAAGGCGAGTACATATGGCTGATTTTTTTCAGTTATAATTTTTTTAATATTGTTTTTTGCGAAATATTGCTTTTTAGTGTTTGTTTTTATGCAGGCTGTTGGTTTTTCCTTCTTTTCCTGCACAAAAAGTTTCAAAAGTTTGTAGAACATAAAAAATATTTTTCCCTGCTTGTTTTTTAATCATTTACTTCGTGTTCCGATAGAACTTCTCTATCAATCCAGTTGAAATAATGTAAGCCCCCATCAGTTATGGGTAGCACAATAAATTCAGGAATATCATAAGAATGGACAACAAGAACTTCCCGTTTTAGTTTTTCCAGAAGGTATTTTTTGGTCTTGAAAAGCATTATAAATTCTATTTCTTGTTTTATTTCGCCGCGACAATGGTATGTGCTTTCAACATCACGGATTACATTAATGCATGCCGCAAGCCTTTTTGTCAAAACAATATTTTTTATTCGTTTTACCTCTTCTTCAGAATTGGAGGTAGTCATACACAGGAAGTATTCTATTTCGGTCATACCGTAAATAATGGCTGCAATGCTTTATATGCATTACAGCCATTAAAAGGGAGCAACCATACAAAGAATTATGATTTGGCATACTGCTCTAAAAAGTCTTTTGCATACCGTTCCTGCGCATAGGTGCCAAAAGCATAGGGAAATATGTTTGCAAGCTCTTCTATCCTCGCTCTTGCGCGCTTTTTCGCCCGACACCACTTTATTTCATCAGACACACTTCCTTTTCTATAATCCTGCATGAATATTCCTTTTGTTGAAAGTCCCTGTTTCCTTAAATCGCTTTTTACCAAAGCCATCTCGCACGCTATATCCATAATATCTCCTCCACTTAACAGACCGCAGCTGCATTTCTATAGTTTGAAAGCTGTATCTGACTTTCATTTCCTGGGCTCGTTTTGTACGGGTATTGTTTTCGTAACTCTGCAATTCTTTGTTTCATTTTTTCCCGAACAGCATATTTATGATAATTCATTTGAACTCACCTTGAATTTCTTGTAATCTTGTAAACATGAAAGGAACTCGTGCGCTTTATAAGCTTGCGGGATGGTTGCGTGCCGATAGAAGTGTTTCTGTGCCGTAAGAGTAAGAATATAAAGTTTACTTATAAAAACATTATCTGTTGGGGCCTTGGGGTAGCTTGGTTATCCTTAGAGCTTTGGGAGCTTTGGACCCCGGTTCAAATCCGGGAGGCCCCACCAAAACTTTTTCTACTTGCTTAAGGTATCAACTCAATCAGTATATTTTTAGAAAGCGCGTGGTACTTCGGTCTTTTGGGTGATTTTTATATTGCGCAAGCAATTAAAAAGCTTGAAAATCTTTGATTTTCATGAACCCTAGCCTTTTCGACTATAGTCAATCTGCCGACTTTGCAAATCAATTATATCTCAAACGCATGCAGTTGACTATATAGGAATCCGATATGTTATCGGATTCTGCATACGAAAAGGGTAGGATTTGGGAGGCCCACCACAAACTTTTTTTATAATTCATGTAGTTGCCACAATCTTTACAGGAAATGAAGGATCTCTTAGTGTATCTTCAGTTACAAAAATATAGTTTGTATCATGTGTTAGTGTTTCCCCTTTTATCAAATTGTGCAGATACTGTTGCATCGAAAGATTCATTTCGTCAACATATTTTGCGGTTAAAAGGCTGTCTTCCTGAGAAATAGGACATACTCCACGATTGTAGACCTCATCAACGCCGTCCAGTATGAAGTCACGAAGCGGATTCACTTCTTTAATTACCTCATCAATCGGCGACACAATACATTCTTGGATATCCCCATCAGTTGTTTGTGAAAAATATCCGGAAACAATATCATTATCGCTGTATTTTTCTTGGAGTGCTTTGTGTTGTTGTACTGTAAGTGAAGACATAAAAATTTTATCAATTTTCGGATCATTTGTATAAATTTCGATATATCTTTGCGGTTTTCTGTTGAAGCTTTCGGTAATCCGGACAGGAACCCTTTTTTCACCAACAACGGCATCAAGTTCAACCAGTGCAGAAACAGCACAGTAATTCTCTTTTCCGGTTCCATCAAAATATGTAATGTATTCCCCAGTTTCGGTTATGAATGGCTCGGCATGCACTACCCGGATGTTTTCAAGAGTTGCGGGCGTACCGTAGATATTTTTAAACAGTCTTATGAGTGGTACAATTTCATGAATTCCTTTTTCCCATAACGGATTTGCTCTTTTTTTTATTATATCATCACATACGCCATTAGGGATATTGTAGTTAATCTGATTGTCTGTACGCACAACATTAATGGATGATGGATAGATTCCATGCTTTTTCATATATTTCTCAGTTATTGGTTTCGCAGGATCCAATGTTTCAACTAAAAATTCATGTATCTTAACGCCAATACTATTTGCCCTTTTAATAACCTGGTTTGTTGTTCCCTGAGCCATAGTCATAGGAGTATCAACAAGAATGACTGGTTTTTTGCCGTTAGGTTCTACTTGAATTTCAAAATATTGTAGCAGAGCATCAATAAAAGGAAAGTGACCGTCTCTTCCGGTATCTTTGTCTACCGCGGATGTGGAAATATACGCCAAATCCGTTGGGTGCAGTTTTTCAAAAAGTTCCTCGTCAAAAGAATGTCTAAGCTCGCTTGGTTCAAATCTCCGGATGTATTCGTTTATATCGTAATCATTTACTTCAACAGCAATACCTGCGTTCTTTAAATTTTCTAGAGTATTGTTAATTGCCGGCGCACCAACCCCTCTAACATCTTTCCACGCATCAAAATAAGTGTCTATATTTCGTCCATCAAGATGAAGGGCATTTAAAGGGATTTCACCTTCAAGAGCTGCATCGGCAGTTACATTTGCAAGGATTCTTGCCCACCTGCCACTGTGTATGGTTGTTTTGTCACCAACCTTTCTGGCTCCGCCGAAACCAATAATACGCATGTTTAATCCATCCGTATTGGTTTTCTTGGTTTTCATTTTAAACACCTTTATTTTCAATCCGTTATTTCCGCATCTTCTCGTCCATGTGTTATTTTGGTGATATCAATAGCATCAAGAAGTTTTGATATATTTTCAATATCTTCGTCTGTGCCGTCAAAACCAAGAACCTCTGCGCGAAAAATCGTTCGGTCTTTTCGATAAGTTCCATATATTTTTGCGTAATATTCAGAAATAAGATTTGCAATTCCTGCAAAATCCGCTTCTCTTTCCTGAGATATGTGTTTCTTGATTGCCTGCAGTTTTTTCTCGGTCTGTTGGGTTACATCTATAAGAAAGACATTTTTAGGCGTGTCTTTTCTTTTCTCATAGAAATCAGGCATAAGCCAGACACTATATTTTCCAATTAAAACATTTGGTTTAATTTGTAAAAGAATATCCTTCACAATATCATGGCAGCCCATATAGTCTTCATGCATATTGGTTCTTGAAGGCATAAAAACAACATCGGGATTTTCAGTTTCTATAATTTCGCGTATTTTTTGCTTGGTTTTATCTTTTTGTTCGTCATCAAGCTTTGAAAGTGTTCCATCTTCCAGATTAAATTGGTGGTAATCGGAAATTCCGACAAACTCGCGCTCATCTTGTCCTTCTTGCTTTCGGTATTCAATTATTTTTTCTTCAGGAATAAGCTCCGTACCATGCCGCCCATCAGTCATATAGACATAACTGATTTTAGCGCCTTTCTCTTTCAGCCTTAGTATTGTGCCACCCATGCCAATAATGGCATTGTTGTTGTGTGGTTGGAAGATTAAGATTTTCATAACATATCGCCTCGTATTGTAAATTCACTAATATTTTGTAGCTTTTAATTCTAGTTTCATTATTTCTGCTAATGCCTTGTTTTTTTAAACTTAATAAAATATGTCTGTTACCTGGTTCTTCCTGCAATACATCAAATCGTCGCCACCAATAGTCCTTGTAGGAATTGAAATGCAGGGAACAATGGCGGCAGTCCATGCATTAATAATGCATTTTTCAAGAATCGAGGCAGGAAACATGTTTGGCAAAGGCGTTTCCGCAAAAATAGTACAAGCTATAGAAAACAAAGGACTGGTCGTTGATGTTAGGTTTCTTGAGTAATCTCAAGAACATCTCCGGGTTTTAAGCCCGCTTTATTTGCAAATCCCGCCTCAACTTCAAGAACATGCATGCATCGTTTTTTAGGATAATATATTTTCCATGTTTTGGGGTTTAATGATATTGGTTTTGCATCCTCGACAATATTTATGATTTTTTTGTTCTTGTCAATAAACACAAGGTCAAGCGGAAATTTCATGCAGAACATCCATATCCCATGCCTTGCGCAGAAGTGAAATGACAGAAGCATGCGCCCTTTTTTCTGAAACATAAGCCCTTTTGTAAGTGCACTCATAGTGTCTGCAATCTGGATATCCTTTATTTCCTCGTTTTTCGATAAGTTATTTATGCTAGCAAAAACCATAAGTCTATTTATGGATTCGCTTTTAAAAAATCTTTTCATTCAAAGGGCGCCGGACGCAAAAAAAGGAGATTTTGGCCGTCTTCTTGTTATCGGCGGAAGTAAGATGTATACCGGCGCTCCGGCATTAGCAGCACTTGCAGCGCTTTATGCCGGTTGCGATATTGCAGTTATTGCAGCACCCAAAAGAGCGGCAGATACGAGCGCTTCAATTTCTCCGAATCTTATAACATACCCTCTTGAAGGGGATTTTCTTGAAGAGGCGCACATAAAAGAGATAGAACCGCTTTTGAATAAATCAGATGCACTCATTATAGGTCCCGGGCTTGGTGAGCATGAAAAAACAAAAAAAGCCGTATTAAAAATACTTCAAAACACAAAAAAACCAACAGTCATTGATGCAGATGCCCTTAAGGCAATTGCCGGAGAAAAAGAAATCCTTAAAGGAAAACCATTTATAATCACACCCAACAGGGGTGAATTCAAAATCTTGGCAGGAAAAGAGTTTTCAAAAGAAAATGCGCGCCCATATGCAAAAGACATTGATTGCGTTGTCCTTGCAAAAGGTCCGAAAGACATAATAACTGACGGCAAAAAAACAGAAGAAAATAGTACTGGAAATCCATACATGACTGTCGGTGGCACAGGCGATGTGTTGGCAGGCGTTGCAGGAGCGCTTCTTGCGCGAGGCGTAGAACCGTTTGATGCGGCAAGTCTTGCAGCATTAATAACCGGCCGTGCAGGAGATATTGCGGCCGCAGCCTTTGGTGAGAGTTTAACAGCAACAGATTTGTTAGACTCCATAGCACAAGTATTGATTGAGGTAAAAGGCGAATGAAAAAGATTATTCTATTGTTTTTGATGTTGTTCGTTCTGCCCGCAGTTTATGCAGACACATGCGACCCAAAACCACAAATAGATGATATGGGTATGTCGGCCACAACAATAGCCCTTACAAGCGACCCGTGGTCAAATATAATTGCAGTTGAGGTAAATTGGTCGTTGAGCGGCACAACAGATTGTAAAAATGCTATGGTGTACATGAACTCAGACCTTGAAAATATATTCTATACTGAGGAAGAATATACATCCGTGCTTTTGGGTGACAATATAATAACCAATATGGATATGATCTTCCTTCCGCAAGCAGTGCCGGGTGACGACTACCTGCAGGTTTTTATTACCTGCAATAATGAGGGGTGCAATGATTCAGGTGATTTTGGGGATTCACACATGTTTCTCTTCAAGATAACGCCCTTAAAATGCACAACAAACGAGAACTGCTCGCGCGATCAATACTGTAATACCAACACCCAGCAATGCCTTGAGCTTAATTGCGAAGCATGCGATAATATAGAAAACCATGCATGCATATCAACCTGTAACGATTCTGATCCATGTACTGTTGATTTCTGCGGAATTTCCGGTAACTGCGAGCATAACATAACAGAAAATTGCTGTCAGTTAGATATTGACTGCAATGATGGTCTTTTTTGCACAGATGATGTATGTGTTGCTAACAGCTGTGTTATAACAAATAAAACATGTGTGGTCGCAGGCCCGTGCGAAATAAGCACCTGTGTCGAGCCCGATGGCTGTAGAGTATATAATAAGACTGATTGCGACTCAAACAAGGCTATCCAGCCGCCAAAAAAGTCAGCCACAGAAAGGATTGCAGATCTTAAAGGCCCATCAATACCAACAGATAAAAACACACTTGTGATTGGAATTATTGCATTGCTTCTTATTGTAAAGTTTGTGTTTTTGCGGTAAATTTGTGTGGTTTTTATAGAATATTCAAAACGCTAGGATTCTTTGGTCTATTTCAAGCTTTTTTCTTGCCGGTTTATATTTTGTACGCAATAAAAAAACTTAAAAATATGAGTGTTTATTTTTTACTACTAGACAGAAATTTATAATATTTGCTTGTTATGTCTGCATATACTTATTGGTTTTTTAGATGGAAACAGAATTTGAAGTGAAAATACTGGACATTGATGTGGCTTATATTCAATCAAAGCTGGAATCAATTGGAGCCAACATGCATCTCGAAAAAAGAAAAATGATGCGGTTTGTTTACGAATTACACCCCCCCAAAGAAGATGCCTGGTTACGGCTTAGAGACGATGGAGAAATAATCACACTGTGTGTGAAAGAAATACGCGCAGACACAATTGACGGCACAAAGCAACATGAAAAGGTTGTTGACAATTTCTACAAGACACACCACCAACTTCTTAAATCAGATCACACACCCATAGCATATCAGGAAAACGAAAGGATAAGTTATATGCTGGATGGCACTGCTATTGAAATTGATTTTTGGCCGGGTATTCCGCCATATCTTGAAATTGAAGGGCGTTCTGTTGAAGAAGTTGAAACTGTGGTATTTCGGTTAGGTTATGCTATAGAAGACACAACAACTCTTGGCGTTCCAGATATTTACAAGTCATACGGCCGTTGTATCGAAGACCATAATATTGTAAATTTTTAAGTATTGTGTATTATTTATTTAAGTATTGTGTATTATTTATTATTGTTTGGTGAAATTAAATGCGTTTTCATAATGAACTTACTAATTCTTCGACAGAATGGGTCTATGAATACATAGGTTCTGAATCAGATATTGAAGATATTGTGGGGGCTCTTCGCAATAAGCACAGTATCTATTCAAACGGAGGGCATCTTTTTTATGCAAAAGTTGGTGAGGTAACTGAGAAATACCAACAAAAAGAAATATATGCCGTTGTATTGGGTCTTGATGATTTTGGTGATAGAATATTTAGCGATAATTGCCAAAAAACAAATGCATACCATACACGAACTACATTGCGAAAAGAAGTCGAGGAAACATTTCAATCTCCCGGAAGTTTTGTTGTGACCCCCATTGAAGAGGCCGCAGTAGATATGCTACAATACCAGAAAAACATGTTTTTGCCGGTTTCCTTATTTAGTTTAGTTATAGGTGCCGGAATTACTGCATTAAATATTCTTAGCTCTGACGATATTTTTGATGCCGCATATCCAATAATTTTGCTCGGCGTCGTAACGCCTGTAGGCTTTCTTTATACCGTAAATAAGATAGGAACAACACCATCAAATACGATTATTATTGATGAGAATCTATCTGATGAAGTGCCCGTTGATAGAAATATTTTTAATTTGTTTAAAAAAGAATATCCTCGAATTGATTATCTGGCTCGTAAACCTTCAAAAAAAGAAGTGCTGTCTAGTTTAGCGAATGATGCTAAAAACAAAATTCCTGAATTTTATAAAAATATTCTAAAAACTAGTTAAAAAAATAAAAGCGGGATTTACCCGCCAAGCAAATTAATAGATAAATTTAAAGTTTTTTTAAGTACTCGATGCCAACTTTTTTGACACTTGGTTTCCATACTTTTGCAGGCATCCAGTCAGGAGCATTTGCAGGAGATGAAACCTGATTTCTGGAACCGCCGTAAATGTGGATTTTTTTTGTTCCCCTTTCTCGAAGCCTAATGTCTGTCTCGCCTCTGTTAGCCGCCTTTAGGGCTGCTTGTCGTGGTTGTCTTCCGGAGAAAACGCCTGTTTCGCTACCGCTCTTTGTCCTCATAACAAAGTATCTTTTTTCCGCCATATTTATACCCTCCATTAGAAAAGCGCCCCACTAGTGTTGGTGCTTCTGCATATTATTTGTTTTGGGTATATATAAAGTTTTCGCTAATAGACGGCTAAAAACACAAAAATGTATTGAAAAAATCGGCTTTAAACGAACATTTAGAAATCCAAAGGCAAAACTTCTTGAACTTTAGAATCTATACACTAATTTATTCCAAAAATAGCTTTTTTGGAAAAACCTGTTTAGGGGTGTTCAAATGAAAACAGAAGTAATTGAGAAAATAGCGGCATTGGTTACAGCAGCATTCGGCCTTGTGGCAGCTCTTGCGTGGAATGATGCAATAAAAGCAATATTCAAGCAAGTGTTCGGGTCCGCGGATGCAATAGTTCCTATGGTAACATACGCCCTCGTTGTTACACTACTTGCCGTTTTAGCCACCGTATGGATAGGAAATATGGCTGAAAAAGCAAAAAAGAGGTAGGTTTATGTTGGCTTTACGAGCCCCTTTTTGACGGGGCTCATTCTATTTCTTTTGCTTTGTAAAGCTTGTCTTTTGTAATTGCTGTCTTTTTGGATATGTGTTTTTTTACCTGCTTTTCCAATACTTCAAGAGTTTTTGAGACCGACCCAAAAGCATTCCACTCAAAATCTTCGCAGTCAAAAGCACCGACATTTGTTATGATGTGTGCATGTGTGGAGTATTTGTGCCGCCCGCCCGCATCACTGTGTATCTTTAGGTGTATCTTAAGCGAGGTTATGTCTGTTTTTTTTGAAATTTCATTAAACGCCTTTTCTATTATTGATTGTATTTTTTCTAGCTCAAACTCGCCTATTTTGTCCGTATCAAAACCAACAGTGGTTATTTTTGGATTTTCAAACATCTTATTCCCCTCCAACATCTCCGCCGTATTCTTTCAGGATTTCTTTTATTTTTTCCTGAACGATTTTCTTTTTTTCTGCAGGAACCCGTATGCGCACAAACCTTAACTCTTTTCGGTTCTTTCTTAAACTAGCTATTTCCTGCCTTATTTTTCTAATCTCTCCAAGTTTTTTCGCAATTTCCTTTTCATGTGTTTGTATTGCATTGTCAATATTTTCTTTTATCTCTTCTTCTGTTTTTGGCTCAAAAGATACATCCTCGCCAGTCTTAGGATTTTCCTTTACAATTGTTTCAATCCTCTTGCTTTCAAGAGTCTCTTGGCTTTTTTTGGGCATAGTTATTAATATGGTATTTGATAATTATAAATGGATATTATGGATACTATTTGTTTTGTCGGAACCGGTGGCGGGAGGATGGCAACAATTACCCAGCTTAGAAAAACAGCAGGCATATTTTTAGAGCTTAAAGGTGCAAAAATATATCTTGACCCCGGACCGGGAGCCATTGTGCATGCGAGGGCAGAAAAACTCCCATTAGAAAAGATTGACTGCGTTCTTTTATCTCACAAGCACATAGACCACACAAACGATGCCGAGGTTTTGATTGAAGCCATGACAAAAGGAGTTCGCGAAAACAAAGGGATTCTTGCAGCGCCAAAAAGCACAATTTCTGAACTAACAGAGTATCATCAGGCAGCACCAAAAAAAATCATTAAAATAAAACCCGGCGATAAGTTTAATATTGGCGACCTAAATATTGAATCAACAAAAACAACCCATACAGACAAAGATGGTGTCGGGTTCAAATTTTTTGCCTCAAAAAAAATATCCTATGTGGGGGATACAGTGTATTCAAAAGATATTGCTCGGCAGCACAAAGGCGCAGACATTTTGATACTGAATTGCCTTTATCTTGTAAACGATAACAAGGGAAAAGATGTTGAATTCGCAAAGCACATGGATTTGGCGGATGCGATAAAATTCGTGCGCGATATAAAGCCAAAACTCTGTATCCTTCAGCATTTCGGTATGGGCATGATTCTAAAAAAGCCATGGGAAAAAGCAAAAGAAGTCGAGGATGCGACCGGTGTAAAGACCATAGCCGCAAGAGACGGCCAAGTCTTTGATGTTTCCGGCACTATAAAAAAAGAGACAAAAGGGCTGGAGAAGTTTGCTTCATAAGTTGCCATTCAAAGCAATACACAT
>JAGLIP010000110.1 GCA_023142905.1 Candidatus Aenigmatarchaeota archaeon
CTAGCGAGGCTTAAAAGGTGTAATTAATGAATGTAAACATAACAAAAACGGGTACTGACATGATAACAGTTGAAATAGAGGGCTTAAGGCACACAATACCCAATGTTTTGCGTGAAGAGCTTTGGAATGACTCAACAGTTTCGTTTGCAGCATATGAGAAAAAGCATCCGTATGTCGGCAATCCTAAACTTGTAATCAAAAGCAAAGATCCAAAGAAATCTCTTTTGTCTGCAATAAAAAGCACACAGTCAAACATAAAGGAACTTGAGAAAGAACTCAGCAAATCCCTTTAATGATTCTGTTTTCTGTTTTTAAAAAGGAAGGTATGCATGAAAGACTCACTTTTAAAAATCAAAGGCGCAATAGAAAAGAATGAGCTTTTAACAGACATTCTATATGTTTTTCTTGGTTTTTTGGTAATGTATGCCTTTTATACAGGCATTGGTTTCGCTCTTGGCACACCAAACCCTGTTGTAACTGTTGTTTCAGGCTCAATGCTTCCAACCCTTGAAAGGGGCGACATTCTTGTGCTTAAAGGAATATCGTCCGAAGACGAGCTTGAGTATGGACGAGAAAAAGGTACAATTCTTATATATTATCATCCAAACATGAATAAGCTTATAGTTCATCGCCTGTATCAAAAAAATCCTGACGGCACATATAAGACCTGGGGAGACAATAACCCCATGGCAGACCCTTGGTCTGTTGAACACGAATGGTTTCGTGGGCGAATGATTTTAAGAATACCGTACTTGGGTTATCCTAAAATTCTTTTAAGCGAATTTCTAAGAGGTGGGCGATAACACAAACACTGCTTGTTTTTAACAAAACAGTAATTTGTTCTTAGTTTACAAAAAAGGATTGTATTTTTTATGCAAATACCGTATGAGTTAATAGGAAAAACAGCAATATTTGTTTTTATCACAGTTTTTGTTTTAACGGTCGCAGTACTTCTTTTTGCAGCAACATGTTTTAAGCGAAGAAAATTGTTGTTTCCCGGGTTTTTTCTTTTTCTTTTAGACATTCTTTATGTCCCGGCAAAATTTATATGCCGCACATTTTTCATAAAAGAAACACTTGTGGACGAAATACTTATTGAATTCCGCAATGCGGTAAATCGGGAAAAATACTTGAAGAAAAAGGGGAAAAAAATACTGATAGGTCCCCACTGTATGAGAAGCCCAAAATGCCAGTCTCGCTGCGAGTCAAGAATAGGGTATATTTGTACTGCATGCGGTCTTTGTAAATACGCTAAAATAAAAAAAGCATGCGACAAAGCAGGCTATTTGTTATTTATAATCCCTGGAGACCGTTTCGTAAAAAAGATACTTGCACTCCACAAGCCTAAAAAAGTATTGGGTATCGCATGTTTTGAAGAGCTTAATGAGTCAATGCATGCGATTGCGTCATTGGTGCCTGTGCAGGGAATACCTCTGTTAAAAGACGGCTGCTACAACACAGATGTTGATTTGGACGAAGTCATAAAAAAGCTGGAGGAAGACCAAGATGTATGAGTTTATTGGAAAAATAATTATTTGGTCTGGAATCGCGGCTTTATCATTTATTCTAGTCGCACTTGCTGTTGGTTATTTTTCACTGAAAAAAAAGATGTTTTTTTGCGGTTTTTTTGCTCGAATTCTTGATTTTTTTTATATGCCTTTAAAGCCCATATACGCCCTTTTTTCAGATACAAGAAATCTTGATGCCCTTATGGTCTCTTTGAAGAACAAAGCACATTATAATAAATTCGCGAAATCAAAAAAGAGGGTTATTTTTGCCCCACATTGTTTAAGACATATAAAATGCCCCGCTCCAAGCACAAAATACGGTATTCAATGTATTTCTTGCGGTCTTTGCCCATTTTCAGAAATTAAAAAAAAGTGTAACGAAAAAGGATACGATATTTACATTATCCAAGGGTCTGCGGCAATAAAAAATATAATTAAAAATAAAATGAAATTATCTGATGGTGTGTTGGGTATTGGTTGCACTTACGAATTAAATAAAATGGCGCGTTTTTTAGATATGGTTGGTATTGCCGGGTACGGTGTTGCACTTACAAAAGACGGTTGTTTTAACACGAAAGTGAATGTGTCCGATGTTTACCGGGCAATGAATATCAAATAGAATTATTGTTTCGTAGCATCGTGTTTTAAGATAGCTTTATAATGTTTATTATGTTATAAATTGTTCTTGAAAACTTCTAAAAAGGGGAGATAGTATAAAAGAAAAAACAGCATATGATCCAGCCGAAAGGCTAGTTGTGGCTTTTGAGAGGAAATATCCCTCAATAGCGTTAAGAATGAATAAAGAAGCTTTTGGCAAGCAACTCTTATGTTTTCGTTTACTAAAACAGTAAGCGTTTATTAAAAAACATATTTATTGGACTTGTCCAATAAAACCCACCACTATAAAAGTGTATCGGCCGTTTGTGCCGTGAGCTTTTAAGCGGAGTCAATTGGCTCTGCCTCGAATTTGCTTTTAAGGGGCTTTTTTAAGCCCTTTAAAAGCATTTTTATTGTTTTGAATCAATTTCACCAAAACAATAAAAAATCATCTCGCTTCACTCGAAGCTTTTTCAGCTTTACTGAAAAATCTTGAAAATGCACCTAATTAACTTTGGCATTAAGAGAAGGTAAATCAAGAATACGAATCAATGAGCAGTTTTTCATCCAATGCCAAATGCTTTCAAATAAAGTTTCTCTAGAGATGTTTTGAATTTTACTAACATCTATTCAAAGAAAAATTAGGATCTCCTTTTGAAAGACAATCATCTATTAGAGTCTTCTTATCATCGGGGTCTAATGTGTGGTATGGGTGAATGTTTAGTCCATCCGTATACTTGGGAGCATTAAACTTTTCTCTAATTATTTTAGTAATTAGTTCATGTAACTCCTCGAGTTCAGAATGTAATGTTTCAAGATAAATATATTTATTATATTTATCTTTTGAATTTAACTCATTTACTAAATCGGGGGCACTATATCTAATTTCAGTATATCCATAGTTTGAGATAATCTTAAAAATCATGCCAAATTTTTGTTTATCTAATTTACTTTCATTAAAAGCCTTTTTAAGATTATGACCTAAACCAATGAGCTCGGAATTTGTATAGTTGTTTTTATCAAGAATATATAATAATTTAAGAAAAGTTTCTATGGAAAATAGCAAGAGATTTAAACCTTGAAAATAAAAGCCCCATCTATTTAGTATTCTGAATGAAATATAATATTTGTCTGCTTTTTCTAGTTCTAAAGTAGCTTTATCAAAATCAATGATGTGCTTCGTTTCTTTCTCCTTTATAAAAGAATTCTTAATACCTTTGATAAGTTTGTTAAATATTTATCTCAACCGTTTAAACTAAGTTTAACTTTAATTTTATAATCATCATTTAATTTAAATGAATCTCTAAAAATCTTGTCTGTTAAATATGTAACAAAATCAGAATCGTCTCCACATTGAGCGTATATTTCATATTTTGCAAATTCTCTTTCTTTAAAAATTAAATCTTGTTTTTTAAAAACAAATTCTTTTTCATTAAGTTTCAGAACATCCTTTCCAGTAATATCTTCAAATTGTAAAGATTCTAAAAGGGCTCTTACTTTGTCTAAATACTTTTCACTATAAAGTGTAGATGTAGGAAAGAATAACATAAATCCTTTTTTCTCAAAATGGTATTGAACAAAAAACCCAGTTTCAATTTCTTTATAAAGAATGAATTACCCAATCGCAGC
>JAGLIP010000111.1 GCA_023142905.1 Candidatus Aenigmatarchaeota archaeon
TGTGAACTATGTAGACGGGCACAATGAAAAGCAGGCATCGCTTGGTTGTTTTTTAGCTTAGCGTTGGAAGCCCCGCCTTTTTTAGTCGAAGACCAAAAAGCCTCGAACTTTAGTGAGTGGATTTAAGGCGGGGAGGAACCAACGGAACCAATCACAATATAAATATTTTGACAATTCAAAATAAAGAACCCACCGGAGCAGAGCTCCGAGGTATTAAACCCCAAACGGCAATAAAAATGTTCAAAAAAGTATATTCTGTATTAGTAATTTGTTGATCTTATGAATTATTGTGTGCCTTTATCAATATGCTCGAAACCTGTTTGCAGTAATAAAACTACGGGTTTTTGTTGTTCTTTTAGGTCGAAAGAAGAAGCTGTTAGGAATTGTATTTCTTTGCGGATGTATCTTTTGGAACAGGAAAATAACGGCATCCCTCCAAGAAAAAATCAGGTGTATCGTAATAATCGCTTATTGTATTGATTTGTTGGTTTTATTTATTTTCATCCCAATCGTCAGGAACAATAGATGTTATAAGAACCACGCCGCCTATAATTACAAGGAGGATGACAAAAATTATGATAACTGTATTAGAAGACCCGCTTGAAGGTAGTTCTTCGCATTGTTCTTCATACCTACAATCTGAACAGTCGCAGGATTCACCTAAATCGCAGAACCCATCACCGCAATAGGTTTCAATAGATTCTTCCTGGTCTGGATTATTTTCAGGCGTTGATGCCGCCTGCAATATGGTTATAGATGTTCCTATTTCGTCTGCTTCAGTTTGAAGTGTGTTGATGAGGTCTTTTGATTCTACATATTTTTCCGATGCATAAAGTGAATCCAGATCATTTATACTCGCCTGTAAGTTTTCAAGAGCTTCTTCAATATCACCGATAAAAACATCTTGTTGTTGTAGTTCAAGTATTGTTTGATGCATGGAAAGTCGTAAAGCACTAAGGGTGTTGATGTCATCTGAAAATTCATAAAAAACAATTACTTCAAGGTTTATTGAATACTGGGTATTATCAATTGTTAGTTCTATTGTCCCTGTGTATGTTCCGTTCTCGTTAAAATCGTCTAAATCTATTTCTATGTGTTCTACATCGCCTGCAGATATTTCCGGGGTATAGGATCCGATAACATGGTATTCTAAATCCCCTCTTATGTGTGCGGTAATGTTTTTGAGTATGTATGTTCCGTTATTTTTTATAGGGATTGTAATTGTTTCTTGAGTTCCTGTAAGAATTTCAAAACTATGTTCGTTTTCAAGCATAACCTTTGATGAAAGGATTATGTTTAAATATACGGGAATTTCATAGGTTTTGTTAAATACATATATTTCAACAACACTTGTAAGTTCCCCTAAAGGTATTTCATCATTAGGAGATACGACAATATAAAAATATGTATCTTCTCCTGGTGCGATAGTTTCGTCAAGGTCTGTTGTGTTTATTGAAACATATGCGGTTATGTTTTTAACAGCAATGTCTATGTCGTCTATTGCGCTTCCTTCATTTGTTATTGTTATCTTTGTTTTTATCGGTTCAAGAGAGTCAACATCCAAATCAATACTGTCTGGAGAAAATTCAAGATATATGGTATTCGTAGTTGTTGAATTTGTTATTGTGAAATATCTTGATTCTTCATAGATTATGCCGTATTCGTCTGTAAGTTCAATATCCACACCATATTTCCCTGAGTCGGCATCTAAATCTATATAAAAAGATGCTTTTATGTATTCATTTTCAACGGTTGTGTCTTCATTTTTAACTGTCAGCAGCTTGTAGTTATCCGGATCAACAAAAGTGAATTCCGCTTCACTTGGGGCGGCATCGGTTGAATTAACAAGTGCAGCACTTATATGTACTGTATCCCCTTTAGAATATATCTTTCTTATATCGGTAATATCCATACTGTATGGGGAATTTGCGTAAAAATAATTGTATTCGTTTTCGGTATATCCTGTTGAATGCGTTATGGTGCTTTGTATATAATAAGATCCTATTAGTTTGGGGACTGTAAACTGTTCTTTGTAATTGTTTGTTTCATTAAGAGTTATTTGTATTTCTGTGCCGTTCGGATACGCTATTGTTGTGTCAACATCGGTGATTGTACCATAATATACTGTATTGGTAAGCTCGATTGAGATTACATTTTTTATTTTAGTGGATGTTTCGTTTATTATAAGCGTTGCATAAAGAGGCCGTGCTTTATATATTACATAAGAGCCCCCCAGAAAATCACCTGTAGCTGTTTCTTTTGCACTAAAGTCAATTATTCCTACCGGAACATTTTCAGGTATTTCTAACCAATTATACCAATATGTTGAATATTCGTCCAATAGTATGTAATTGTATGTTTGATCAATTATTCCCCCGGTTGTAATGTCTCTTACAGTGTAATATATATCCGCATCAAAGGAATAATAATTGGGGTTAAAAGTTCCTGTATAAAGATATGCAATATTTACTAAAATTGGATTTCCCGGAGTGGTATAATGCTCATAATAATATGTTGATTGCGTGTAAATTATGTTTTCTGCCGAAAAAACAGGTATATTGATGCTGTCTCTGTGCGTTTCACCATTGTTAGAATTAAAGCATGATGCATTTATTTCAACAGATCCAGTTGACACGCCGTCAATAATCCCGCAATATGTATTCGGTTCTGTTGCTTCAAGGCCATAAGATAGGAATGTTTCATTTAGTGTCAAGAAATTCCCTGTTTTAGATGCCGCACTATACATATATTTGTAATTTACAACAAAATCGCTGCTGCACACAGAAAAATCGGTTTTGACACAAAGAATAAAATCAGTATTCTTAGTGAAGTTAGCATCATAAGGTATTTTTATAGTATTGTTTTCATCTATTAGTGTTTCATCAAGAAATATACCTGCATTGGTATTTATCGGAATAAATAATATCAATACAATTAAACTAAACAGAACCTTATTCATACAATAGTTTTAGTTGTCTCGGTTTATATGTTTTCCTTCAATTACGAAAAGGGTTTCAAAAAACAGTTTTTTTTCTACAATTATTTTGGCGCGGAACCCGTTTTTTTCAAAAAAATCAATTGTATTTTTGTGTTTGCTTAAAGAAGAATCCACTACAACAATCCTGCCATTGTTTTTTATGTGCGCAATTGCTTGTTTTAAAAATCTGTCAGTCACTTTTCTTCCATTCTCTCCACCATCCCATGCAAGTGCGATTGTCTCATCTATTGTTTCTTCTGTAGGCACATAAGGCAAGTTGAAAACAATAATGTCGAATACACCCCTTATTTTTTCAAAAAGGTTGCTTTCAAAGATTTTGACATTTGTGATGTTGTTTAGTTTTGCATTTTTGCATGTCAGCCTGACTGCTGCAGGGTTTATGTCAACGCCAGTTACAGTTCCTGCCATTTTTGCAAGAAATAAAGACACAATGCCTGTGCCAATACCTATTTCAAGAACCGTGTCTGTTTTTTTTGCGCTTATGTTTTCAAGAAGCAAAAAAGTATCATCATCGGGCTCGTAGACATCTTTACAAAATCTTATTTTAAGCCCTTTGTATTCAAACATGGATACCTCTTAGAAATAGAAAAAATAAAAAGAAAAGGGCATTTACATGCCCATGTCCATTCCTGGAGGCATACCGCCCATTCCACCCATT
>JAGLIP010000112.1 GCA_023142905.1 Candidatus Aenigmatarchaeota archaeon
TTTTCCCTAAAAAGCCGTGCAACAAGAAGCGCAAAGCGGTCTTTTTTCGGAAGCGATTCATAACCCACTAGTCGCACAATTCTTTCTAAATCTTTTTCTTTTTGTAATAGTTCGGTCATGCTCTTTCTGATTGCGCCTAATTTTTCGTAATTTTCAATATCATAATTAGAATAGGAGTTGTTCCAATCAACAGCGGGATAGTGCCTGTGATATGCAAGGTCCGCATTAAGTGACCAGAAACATTCGACAACCCGTTTTGTGGCATCTGTGACCGGCTCTGCAAAATCACCACCGGGAGGGCTTACAGCACCGACAATGCTTAATGAGCCTATAAGACCTATATCTGTTTTTATGACCCCTGCGCGCTCGTAGAATTTGCTTATCTCTGAAGCAAGATATACGGGATATCCTTCTTCCCCGGGCATCTCTTCCTGCATTCCTGAAAGTTCCCGCAATGCTTCAGACCATCGGGAAGTTGAGTCCGCAATCAAAAGAACATTATAGCCCATATTGCGGTAGTATTCACCAACAAGGCTTCCAAAATGAATAGATGTTATTCTTGCGGCCACAGGCATGTTTGATGTGTTTGCAATAAGAACTGAACGAGCCATAAGCTTTTCCTTTGTTTTTTCATCTTCTATTTCCGGAAATTCGGTAAGGACATCCGCCATTTCATTACCCCGCTCACCAACACCTACAAAAATTACAATATCTGCGGCAGCCCATTTT
Organism: Candidatus Aenigmatarchaeota archaeon; assembly: GCA_023142905.1. GTDB lineage: Archaea > EX4484-52 > EX4484-52 > EX4484-52 > B79-G9 > GLR112. Next base: position 730 of record JAGLIP010000112.1, read on the forward strand.
GCAAGCTGGTGGCCAAGAATTGTTTTTCCGGAACCAAAACCACCAGGCATTGCGGCCGAGCCTCCAAGCACCAGCGGGAACATTGTGTCAAGCACGCGCTGGCCTGTGACTAAAAGAGTTTTAGGTGTTAGGTACTTTCCTTTAGAGAATTGCTTGTGTATGGGCCATTTGGTTAAAAGAGTTATTTTTTTCTTTTCGTGTTTATTTTTTATTGTGCCGATAGTATCTTCCAGTTTGTAGCTTCCTTTTTTTATTGAAACGACGCCGCTTATGGGCGCAAAAATTTTATGTGTGATTGTTTTTGTCTCTTTTATTTCTGCAATTATATCTCCTTTGTTCACAGCGCCTGTTTTTTTTGGTATGACGAGCCACAGCTTTTTTCTGTCTAATTTATTGGCGTTTGTGATTGTTTCAAGAAACATGCCTGCATTTTTTAACGGCCTTTGAAGCCCGTCACATATGCTTCCAAGAAGACCCGGACCCAATTCTGCTGTCAATGGTGCGTCTTCACATAATACCTTATCCCCCACTTTAAGCATTTTTGTTGATTCGTATACCTGTATTATTGCGGTCTTGTTTTCTAGTTTTATGATTTCTCCGAGAAGTTTTTTTTGGCCAATAAAACAGATTGAATTTATTTTTGCATTTTTAAGACCGACAGCCTTTACAATTGCGCCTGAAGCAAAAACAAGTTTCCCTTCTTCTTTCATTTTATGTCCTCCAGAGCGATATTGCATCCAATGACTTTGTTTATGAACTTTTGAGTTATTGCTGTTTTGTTTTCATTTGAGACGGGGATAAGTATTTTGCCTTTTTTTCTTAAATTATCTGCGGTTTTTGATTCTAAAAATTTGTTTTCAGTTATTATGATTTTTTCATCCTTTATGTCTTCAAGCGATTTGTATGTTTTTTTGATTCCTGCAAGCATAAAGCCTGTTTCGTATTTATCTGATACAATGCATATCATGCGACAACCTCTTTTAAGCATGTCTGAAGGGTTCTTATTTCTCTTTCTTTTTTGGTTAAGTAATCAATAACCACAAGAAAGCTGAATGGATCGTTTGTTGTTGTTTCTTTGAGTTTTGTTGTAATGTATTCTTCTTTTTTTTGCTCTAAAGGCGCATCATCTTTTAGAAGGCTGTTGTATTTTTTCATTATTTCAGAAGACCGGTTCTTGAAATGCAGATTTGTGTTTTCTTTACTGAGTCCTTTTTTTTCAAGCCGCACAAGCACACAAAAATCATCAAGCTCGAGGTTCATTTGCAGAAATTTTCTAAGCTCTTCAGAGGCGTGGCTTATTTTTGTGTTTTGTTTTTCAAGTTCTTTTTCAATATCCTGAAGATTTCCTGTTTCTTTATATTGTATGTATCCTGTCATGTATGGGGCATAATAGGGCGTGTGCTTTAGCTCGTTTCCAAGAGTTTCAAGGTTTGTGATGCCGCCGCCACAAAAACAGGAATATATTTTTCCTTTTTTAAAAAGAGATTCTTTGTCTGTGTTTTTTTCAGCATAGAAGTTTCTTAAAATAATTTTTAGGTTTTGCATATCTTTTTTTTCAAGAATATAATTCATATCGTTTTTAAAAATACCGGGTATAAATTTGCGTATTTTTAATATGGCGTTGTTAAGGTCTGTTTCAAGTGCTGTGTGTTCTTTTGTTATGTCTTTTACATCTGCAAACTCTCTCCCATATATGGTCTTGTGAAGTGAATTTACAAGAGACTCTTTTGTTTTTGCCGATTTTATAGAGTCTAGTGTTTCTTTTTTAAGGAGTTTCCCTTTCATTGCGCGCACGCGCGTTATTGCGTATTCTTTTTCAAATATCATTTTTTGTCCTCTTTAAAAATAAAGTTTTGGAGAACCCCTTCAATACTTTTGTTTTTTTCAAGAAGCGATTCAATACTTTTGTCTTTTGTCATGGCGCCTTCATGAATTATGATTCCGCCTGTAATATTTTTGTGTTTTGGCGGTTTTTTTAAGATGGATAAAAGAATTTTGTCTTTTTTATTCCATTCAAAAAACGCGCCTTTTTTTGCTTTTTTTATCTCTTTTTTAAGAAATGCCTTGTATTTTTTATCACCTAAAAGCAGTTTTATACCTTTATCCATAGCTTTATTGGTTATTCTTTTTTTTTCTTTTAATGTGTTTTTTCGACATATTAGTTCTGCTTTTCCTATAATCTCTTTTTCAATATCATTTGATTTTTTTTCAGTTTCTTCATCTGTTTTTTCTTTTAAGTGCATCTTTTCCAAACGCGCAAATTGCAACAAATCCTCTATTTCTTTTTCACGGCCATACTCCAGTTTTGCAAGCTCATTTTTTGAGTCGTTCCTTATTTCTGAAATCAGGTCCTGTAATTTCATGTGTGCTTTCACGCCCTTAAAGCACAATCATTCCGAAACCAAGCGATATTAATATAAGCGCTACAACAAGGCCGTATAAGGCTTGTGTTTCTACAAGGCCTGCAAGAACAAGCCCTTTTCCAAACATTTTAGGATCCTCTGCCGTGGCCCCTACAGCTGCCGCAGCTGCTCTTCCCTGACCTGCACCGGAACCAAGCGCTGCTAATCCTACAGCAAGGCCTGCACCAACTGCCAAAAGCCCTAAACCAACATCAATTGCCATTACATCACCCTGTTAAATATACTTATGAATAACTGTATGATATTATGTGCCTAAGGGACTATTATAGTTTTTTGGTTTTAGACATGAAATTTCTTTTCTTCTTTCAGCGGCTCGAACTCGTAACCGCAGCATTCATAGAACCATGCGCGAAATATAATAACCGATCTATCGGCACGGGGGTGTTGTTAGGTATATATAGTTAAATTTAATATTGTAACTAGATGGTTAAAATGGATTCGAAAGATGCGCTGGTTGTATTTCGGGGAAAACACATTCGAAGGG
>JAGLIP010000113.1 GCA_023142905.1 Candidatus Aenigmatarchaeota archaeon
TCAATTCTAAGTATCATTTCTGCGGATTCTGCAGCGGATGAGATTGCCTGCGTCTTTATTTTTAAAGGCTCTATAACATTTAATGTTTTCATATCAGTTATTTTACCCTCAAAGACATTGATTCCTGTTGTTGTATGTCCTGCTTCGTGTTTTGAGCGCATTTCAACAAGCATGTCAATAGCGTCAAGACCTGCGTTTTCTGCCAAAGTTCGGGGAATTGTTTCCATTGCGTTTGCAAATGCGTTTATTGCAAGCTGTTCTCTGCCACCTACAGTATCTGCGAATTTCCTAAGCTCTTTTGCGACTTCAGCTTCCGGAGCGCCGCCACCTGCAACTACTTTTCCTATCTCAAGTGCTGCTGCAACACCACCGATGGCATCTTCTACGGCACGGTATATCTCTTCTACAACATGTTCTGTTCCGCCCCTTACAAGCATGGATACTGATTTCGGGCTTTTGCATTCCTGCACGAAAATCATTTCATCGCCGCCGATTTTGTTTTCTTCAACAAGGCCTGCAAAACCCAAGTCGCCTTTTTCAAGGTCATTTAAAGATGTTACAATATTTGCGCCTGTTGCTCTGGCAAGAGCGGTCATGTCTGATTTTTTGACGCGCCTTGCAGCCATAATTCCTTTTTTTGAAAGGAAGTGCTGTGCCATGTCGTCTATTCCTTTCTGGCAGAAAAGAACAGTTGTTCCAGAAGCAACTATTTTTTCAACCATGTCTTTTAGCATTTTTTCTTCCTGTTCAACAAATGCCTGAAGCTGTAGCGGGTCGGTAATTCTAATTTGTGCGTCTGTTTCTGTTTCCTTTACCTCAAGAGCCACATCAAGAAGAGCTATTTTTGCGTCTTTTATTGTTGCGGGCATTCCTGTGTGCACTCTTTCTTTATCAACGATTATGCCTTTTACCAGTTGAGTCTCATCAGTTGATGCACCTTCTTTTTTTTCTATTTTTACATTGTCAAGATCAATTACGACTTTTCCATTATTTGTCTCGGCAACGGATACAACGGCATCAACTGCGATTTTTGCAAGGAAGTCTTTTGCTGCTTCAGCACTTTTTCCGGTCATTGCAGTCATTGCAATTTTGTTTAATGTATCTTTGTCGTTGATAGTGACCGGTGTTGCAATCTTGTTTACAACTCTAAGTGATTTCTCTTTTGCAAGCCTGTAACCGCGAGCGATTACTGTTGGGTGGATGTTTTGGTCAATAAGTGTTTCTGCTTCTTTTAGAAGGCTGCCCGCGATTATGACGGCGGTTGTTGTTCCATCGCCTACTTCTGAGTTTTGGGTTTTTGCGACTTCTACAAGCATTTTAGCTGCAGGATGCTGAACATCCATTTCTTCCAGAATTGTGACGCCGTCGTTTGTGATTACAATATCTCCAAGAGAGTCTACAAGCATTTTGTCCATGCCTTTTGGCCCTAAGGTTGATTTTACGGTATCTGCGATTGCTTTTGCAGCAGCAATATTTTGTTTTTGCGCGTTTTTGCCTGTGTCTCTTAAAGCACCTTCAGGCAGTATAAAAATCGGTTGTCCCCCGTTTTGTCCGTTCATATGATTTCTCCTCCGAATATTTCTTTTTTTTAAGAATGAATATGTTTATGTAGGTATACAGAATTTGAATTAAAGTTTTATATATGTTTCTTTAAGATATTGAAATTGTCTTTTCCTAAAATAATTTTCCTTTTTCTTTTCAAACGCCGAAAACTTCCGGCTTGAGTTGACATAAGAATGCGGTGGCTTCGCGGTTCTTGAATCTAGAGAATTTTCGAAATTCTTATAAATCCCGTGTATCCTTAAAAATCCTTTAGGATTTTTTGAATCCTAAAATTCCGAAGAATTTTAAGGGTTTCTAAAACCATAAAAACCCCATTAGAGTTTTTAAGGTGCCGAAAAACCTTCGGTTTTTCTAGCATACAGGAAATATGCGAAGCAGATTTTTAGAAAAGCGTACCATCGAACCAAACAAACCCCGCCCTTTAGGGCTGGGTCGAACCAAGGCGGTATGATTTTCTCTTTTTCTTGCAAAAAGAGAAACTTTTTTCGGGAAAAGACAAAGTTCTGATTTCTCCGAAACACATATAAAGATTTACACGGATACATAGGTATCTGATTCTGGTGGGTTAAACATTCTTAGGTGTTTACAGGTAAAAAAGGGACAAAAAGTAATTCAACCCATAAAATTAAAAGGTGATAACTACGGAAACGTTGAAAACAGGAACCACAACAGTAGCGCTTGTATGCAAAGACGGAATTGTTCTTGCAGCAGACCAAAAAGCAACCATGGGACATTTGGTTGCATCAAAAAACGCTAAAAAAGTGCATGAGATAACAGACAGAATGGCAATGACAATTGCGGGCTCTGTCGGCGATGCTCAGGCACTTATACGGATTTTGAAAGCAGAGATGCAGCTATACGAACTTCAGGAAAAAGCAACATCAACAAAAGCAGCAGCAACTCTATTATCGAACATCTTAAGAGGCGCTTATAAATCATATGTGCCTGAAATGGTTCAGTTGGTTCTTGGAGGATACGACTCAAGAGGACCTCACCTATATTCAGTCGATGCTGCGGGCGGGCTTTCCGAAGAAACTGATTACGCATTCAGCGGCTCAGGATCTGTTATCGCTGTAGGTGTTCTTGAAGACAGCTACAAAAAAGATATGACTGCAGCAGAAGGTGTATCTCTTCTACTACGCGCTATAAAGGCTGCAAGAGAACGGGATGTATTTTCCGGCGGAAATCTTATGGATGTAGCGGTAATTACAGAAAAAGGCATTGAATGGATTGAAAAAGAAAAAATAAAGAAACTAGTCAATTAGCTCAAATATGTTGCAGCAAACAATTCTGTTTAAAAAATCATATAACCGGAAGTAAATAGATATGAATCTTGAAGACTTAAAGAACAAATTGCCTAAAACCACAAACATAACAAAAGCCCTTTATGAGGGCTCAAACATTGTGTTTTACACAAAAAGCAAGGATTTCTTCCTAAACGGCTCCAAGGACATAAAAGACCTTGTAGCAGAATACAAAAAAAGGATAACCATTAGACCCGATGCTGCAATAACAATCAAAGCTGAGGACGCCAAAGCGAAAATAGAGGAAATCATCCCAAAAGAAGCAGAAGTAAATGATATTATATTTGAGCCGGAATTTGGGCGCGTTTTAATTTTTGCAAAAAAACCGGGTCTTGTGATAGGCAAAAACGGCGACACCTTAAGGGAAATAAAGTCAAAGACCTTTTGGGGTCCCGAAATAAGAAGAATCCCTACATACAGCTCAGATATAGTAAATAAAGCGCGGGAAATTGTCCACGAAGAAGCAGCATACCGGAAACAGTTCTTAAACAGGATTGGCGAAAAAATACAGCTATCCAAAGGCTCAAAAGAAGGTTGGGTCAGAATTTCTGCACTTGGAAGCTTTAGGGAAGTCGGCCGCTCATGCATACTTTTACAGACAAAAGACTCGAAAGTTCTTCTTGACTGTGGTGTTGCTGTAGGTTCAGGCAATGGGGGGACAAACCCGTTCATTGACGCTCCTGAATTCGACCTTGACGCTC
>JAGLIP010000114.1 GCA_023142905.1 Candidatus Aenigmatarchaeota archaeon
GTATTAACCCAATCAGGAATAAATGAAATCAAAACAAAATACCCTTCAATTGTGCACGCAAGCTGGGTTGGTGGCGAACCCCTCCTTAGAAAAGATGTTGTTGAAAAAGGGATGAAATTGTTCCCATTCAACATGGTAGTTACAAACGGCTCCATAGAACTGCCGAAATGGAAAACTTGCGTCTTCAACATATCAGTAGACGGAACCAAAAAGTATTATGAAAAAATAAGAGGATTAAAAATTTATGACAAAGTAAAACAGCATGCAGACAGGAACGACATCCATGTTAATATCGCCTGCGTTCTTAACAAAGAGAATCACCAGTGCATAAATGATTTATTAAAAGAGTGGAAAAACACAAAAATATGCGGGATTAATTTTGATTTCTACACACCGATACGCGGAATCAAGGACAACCTATGGTTAAACTGGGAAGAACGGGACAAAATAATTGACAAGCTTCTTGCCCTTAAAAAAACATACAACAATTTCATCCTGAACAGCGAACTCATTCTAAAACTGATGAAATCCAACAATTCCAAAAAAATCACATCAAACTGCATCGTACCAAAAGCTGCTGTTTGCTTGGATCCGATGGGAAAAAGAAAACTACCCTGCGTTATCGGAAACAAGGCAGATTGCTCAAAGTGCGGATGCATAGTGCCTTTTCAGATAGAATCAATAATAAGGAAACAGATAAAATCCTTTTATGTCACAAAAAAGTTATTTACTTAAACCACATTTTGCCAAACAATTCACTCACGAATCGCTCTTCTTCTGAAAGACAACAACATTTGTCCTGCCGCTCTTTATCCTTTTAACAACACCCATAGACTCAAGCTCTGTTATCATAAGGCTTACCTTACCTTCAGATAACGGAAACTCCTGGCGTATATCCTTTTGGGTCATCCGTCCGCCGTTTTTCTTTAAGACAGACACCACTTTTTTAAGTTCGCCCGAAAGCTCCCCGTTTTCAGGCACAGTATTTTGAATTTTCTTTTCAGCATGCCTTGATTTTACAATTCCCCGAAGCGGCTTTCTAAAAATATAAACAAAAATAAGTATCGCAGCTATTGCCAAATAACTGTAAAAATCAAGCCCCTTTGTCTTCCCATACGGGTCATACAGGTCAAAATCAGAATCATTAATCAAATCAGAGCCAAAATCAATCTCAGGAAACAAAATCAAATCCATCGTAAAACTTCCATCACCGGTTATAGTTATTGTTTCATTTATGGCCGAATCCAAAACATTATTCGTATAATGAACCGCAGAAAGTGTATACACCCCAAAAGGAAGCTCAAAAGAATAAGTGCCGTCTTTTGAGACATAGGTCTGTAGCGGATTGGAATTAACAGTTATTATTGTTTTTGGCACAGGCTCTAGAGTTGTCCAGTCATACACAGTCCCTTGTATTGTTGCCGCATGGGAAGCAGGTATAAGCATTAACACCAACAGAACCAAAATCATTGTTCTCATGAAAAACAATTGGCATTATTTACTTTAAATAGTTACTTAAGGGTATCAAAGCACGCATAAAGCTTTAAATCGAAAAACAAGCCACCATAAAGTTTTAAACCACGATAAAAAAAACTTTTCTTTAAAGTGTGTTTATAAAGTACGCGAAGAATATGATTTTTGCGGCAACCATCGCGAGATAAAAAATAATTCTATTAATCCTATTAATTGGAGGAGATTCATAATGAAAACAAAAACAAGTGCATTGTTTGTAATTGCACTATATATATTAAGCGCAATGCCTCTGGCATTTGCAGTTGATCCAACAAGCACAGTATCATCAGTGGCTACAACCGGAGTTGCTGTAGTTCCCGCAACCACCATACAAAATACCACAAACGAATTAACAGCAATACAAACAAATACCATAAAAAACATTGTAAGCACTTCTAAAAACATTGAAAATGAATGTATACGGCTTGCAACTCAAAAATTCCCAAACGCAGACATTGAAAAAATCAAAAACGCCTGCAAAAGAAATATAGAAAGCGACCACGATATAGACCGCACAAATGTAAAACCCGTATCAAATGCTGCTCTTAGCACACTCAACAACTTCAAAAACTTAAATCAAGAGAAAAAACAGGCAATTCTCGACATGGATTCTGAAAAAAGAGCAAAACTCGGAAACCTTAATGACTGGCAGCTAAGAAGACTTACAGATATGGACAAAGACAAACTTCAAAAGATTGCAGCCCTTGATGAAAACACAATCAAAGGCATAAGTGTGTTAAGCAATGCAGAAGCACAAAAAATTGTAAACGAAAATCCTAAAAAAATAAAAGAACAGGTTCTAACTAAAGTAAAAGAGAAACAAGAACTAACAAACAACGATTTCAAAAGAAGAGTACTTGCAGGAGAAAAACTCGTACAGCTTGAGAAAAAATACCAGCATGCAAAAGAAAAATACAATCAGGCAAAAGAAAAATACATGGATAAAAAACAAACCCTTCTAAAATTACAAACTCGCCTAAAAGAATGCAGTGGCAATGAAACAGCAGAATGCGAACAATTAAGGGCAGAAGTCCATGCACACGCACAGGACTATCTTATAAATGCCGCAGACACAGCTATTGGCGTCCTTGAAAAACTTCGAAGCAGCATTGAATCATCCGAAGACATTGACAATGAAACAGCAGCTGAAATGATAGAAAAAATAGATGCAAAAATACAGGAACTTGAAGACCTAAAAACAAAAATTGAAGCTGCAGAAACAAAAGACGAGCTTAAAGCCTTGGCAGAAGAGCTTAAAAGCGCACTTGAAGAAACCAAAAACCACATAAAATACAACGCCGAGCGCGTGAAAGTCGCAAGAGTGGGCTTAATTGTAGAGCGCTCAGAACATCTTGAAGCACGGCTTGAAGCAGTACTTGCAAAAATGGAAGAGCAAAACATCGAAGTAAGTGACATTGACACAAAAGTTGCTGTATTTTCCGACAGGATTGCAGCAGCAAGAGAAAAATACGAAATGGCAAGAGACTTGCTTGATGGTGCCAAAGATGCTGATGCCCCCGGCTCTGTTGTAAGAGAAGCAAACAAATACATGCAGGAAGCCCAAAACGAGCTTAAGGAAGCCCACAAGGTTCTTGTAAGCATCTTAAAAGAAATAAAAAACAATGGCGGAAACATAAGTGAAGGTGCAGATGTAAACGACGCTATCAATGAAATAGATACAAGCGAAGCTGTTGAAGAGGAAGAAGAAACAGATGATGATTCTTCAGAAAATGAAACAGATGAGGGCGCATCAGACGACGGAACTGAAAACAACACAAATGAAGGCAATGAAACAGAAACCGGTGAGTCTCAAGACGACGAAACAACAGATAACACAAATAGCACCGATGACAACTCAACAGACGATTCAGATTCGAACGAAAACGCAGATAATCCAACAAACACCAACACAACAGTATAAAAACATTTCGGGGCAGGTTTTCCTGCCTCTTTTCTATTTTTTCATCATACCCCATTGGTTCGACCCCGCCCTAAAGGACGGGGTTTAATTGGTTATGTGGTAAGCTTTTCAATAAGCCTTCATCTACG
>JAGLIP010000115.1 GCA_023142905.1 Candidatus Aenigmatarchaeota archaeon
TCCTGTTTTATTATGTCGTAAATTATACCGCAAATCAATATCAGAAATCCTGCGATTGTTGCCCAGTTGACCCCTATTAAGAATAATATTGTTGTTATTACAATGCTCAAAAGTGATAATATCAAAGCCATATCAGTTACCTACAAACCATGTATTCTTTTCATCTCTGTTTTCGCCCTGCTTAAATATCTAAATTCTTCATCATCGCCACCATGATCGGGATGTAATTTCAGAGCCAACTTCCGAAAGAGATTCGTATAACCATCACGACCATTTTTATGGTATTCGTTATCTAACATGAAAAAATACTCAAGGGCTTTTGGATATGTTCTTATGTCTGGAGATAAATCATTTAAACTACATTGTGTTTTGATGATTGGACGAGAATTTTGTGGGTTTGATATGTTTTGAATAGTCCCACCAGATTCATCTTGTTGAATATTTTGAGGTGTCCCCCCATCATAAACTGCCGGCAGATTAGACCGTTTTTTAAAAGGATTTGTTCTGCGGGGATGCCATAGTTTTGGTCTTGTTATTTTGGGCATGTTTGGTTTTTTTAGTTTGTGTGTGTGTTTCCCCATCATCGCCCAAACACCCATATGCGCCCCTTCGATTATAACAAACCCTACAATTCCGCCGATAAAAATAGATTCGGGAACTGTATTGCCTACAACGCGGGCAATTCCGATAAGAATACCCATACCCATAATTTCTAACCCTAGATGAATCAGATGATTTTTAAACGAATTTTCTTCGGTTGTTGGATTGGTGTTGTCTGTGTCGATAATATCCGGATCTGTTGTTGTTGGCAGATTATTTTCTTCAGGTATGACTGCAGGTAACTGAACGGGTTCTGCGGTTGTAGGCATTTGCGGCACTACAGGCACCTGAGCTGGTTCTGCTGTCGCAGGCAGTTGTGACCCTTCAGGAATTGTTAGATGAGTTTTAGAATAATCTGTTGTTGCCAGCGCGCCGAATTCCTGTTTACCAAAACCACAACTAGGACATAATTCACCGGGGTTTCCTGAAAATTGCTGCCCGCACTTAGGGCATTCAAACAAATACCCCCTGCCATGACCTAAAGGTATTACTTTCCAATCCATTAAAAACACATCAAAACATTATCAATAATCAATATTTAGAACATACCAGTTAATAATGTTTTTTGTTTGCGTGGATGAGTTTGGCTGAAAAAACTATTTTTTCCGTGCATCAACAATCTCAACAGTTACATCGCCAAGCTTGTATGTGCCCCATGTTGAGAATGAGAGTGTGTTTTTGCCTTCATGCACATCATCTTCGAAAAACGATAGTGATAGTGTTTCATCCACCCCAACGGCGTCTACATGGTATGTCTTTTCGTTGAGTTTTACCGTAAGGCCCGTGTCAACCGGTGCTTCAACCACGGTTATGTTTATACGGCCAGTTACATTTGATGACTGCTCAAACAAATAGATGAAATACCGGTCAATATCAAAAGACCTTGTTTTTGATACAGATTCTCCTGAACTGTAAAAGAAAAGGGTGAGCTCTGCGTTTTTTACAGAATATGTGGAATCTTTTCCTGATGAGAATGAGATTATGTTTTCTCCGGTTTTAAGTTTTGTATCTAAAACCGTAAATGATTTCTCGTATACTGTTTCGCTACCTAACGGCTTTTCTTCATACACTTTGTAATTATTTATCTCAACAAAAAGCGGGTTGTTTTTTATCGCCTCATCTACGAAAAAACTTATTTTACCGCGGCTCCAGCCGGATGCCTCATAATTATAGACATCAAACGGCACGATTTTTTGCTGAACCCCGTATTCTTCAACAACCAACTTCACATTTTCTAAAATGTATGTTGTCGGAGCCCAGAATTTAGGGCCTGAAGAAGTTGCTGTAAGTGTTAATGTGTTCTTAGCATCCATGTCTTCGAATTCAAACCGATGCTCTTTTTTTTCAGTTGTATTTACAACATGCATTTTGCCATTGAAATATAAAACGAGCTGACCGTAGTTGTTTGTGCCTGCGACATCAAATAGAAGAACTGCTTTTTGGGCTTCTTTTGCCTCGAATGTTATCTCTTCTGAGTTTGCCGCAAACCAGCCGTTCTCAATTGTGATTGAATCTTCCTGCCTTACGGTATTATCGCCTACAGTGTATCCTACTTCAAAATCACCTAAAGGGATATTTCTTAAATTTTCGGTTACCTGCCCTATAGCGCCTATGCGACCCTCAAAAATAATGTGCTCTTTTTTGAAACCATCGCCTGTGGGGGACTCGCCAATGGGGCCGCTTCCAAGAATAGCCAGAGCTGTTGCAAAGATTAAAATCCCCGCAGTAAAAACTTTTATGAAATCATCCATAGATATCCCTTAACGACTTACATTAACCAACGCCTAGGTAGTATTATTAAGTTTATGATATATATACTTTCTTTACGGGTAGAAATGAAAATACTTAAAAAAGACTTTAAACGGGCAACAAAAATAAAGGTTGAGACTCCGGAAGACCTTTGGAACTTAAACAAAATAATTACACCTAATGATGTTGTCGGCGCAAAGACCATGCGCACAAAAACAACATCAGATAAGGGTGAAAAAAGGCCGGTGTATCTTAAACTTGTTGTGGAAAAAATACATTTTGATGAAGAAGGAACAACCCTTCGAATAGCCGGAAAAATAAAAGAAGGTCCTGATGACATAGAATTTGGATACCACACAATTGCGGTAAATGCTTTTGATGTAATTGATATTGAAAAAAAGTGGTCTTCGGCAGATATCATGCTTCTTAAGGAAAGCCTTACATATAGCGGAGCCAAAATACTTCTCTGTGTTGTTGATGAGAGGCGGGCGGATTTTGCGTTTGCAACGGATACAGGAATAACTGAAATATCGACAATCACTGCAAAAGATAAGGGGAAGCAATTTGAATCAAAGGAAGACGACACATTCTATCAAAATGTCATTGCCGTATTGCTTGAAAAAAAAGATGTTGTTGAAAAGATGATTGTTGCGGGTCCCGGATTTACAAAGGAAAATATACACAAAATACTTCCAAAAGAGCTTAAAGGTCGTGTGTTTATGGGCTCAACTTCAGTTACGGGAAAAACAGGACTTGTTGAAATTATAAAGCGGGGCGAAATAACACAGGTCTTAAAAGAAAGCAGGCTTTCAGAAGAGACTGCTCTTGTTGAGAAATTTTTGGAGCATTTGGGGAAAGACACAGGGCTTGCAAGCTATGGCGACGCGCAGGTTCTTGCGGCTGCAAAGGCTGGTGCTATTGACATACTTTTAGTGTCCGACAAGCTTGTGCGTGCTAAGAATACTGAAAACATCATGAAGCTTACAGAAACAGGCGGCGGAGTGGTAAAAATAATCGCATCAACACACGATGCAGGAGAAAAGCTATATAATCTGGGTGGTTTTGCGGCAATTTTGCGGTATAAGGTTTAAATTATGGCGTCAGGGGAGGGATTTGAACCCTCGTGTCCGAAGACAGTAACTTAGCAGGCTACCG
>JAGLIP010000116.1 GCA_023142905.1 Candidatus Aenigmatarchaeota archaeon
TTTTTAGTGTATTGTTTGTTTTTAAGAATTGGCTGCCCGGGATACGAGGGTCCCGGGCAAACACGAAGGAAGAGAGAAAAATAAAAAATGGGGGGTAAACCCCGTAAACTCTCTTATGCGGAAGTTGCAAGTACTGTTAATGTTCCTGTGCTCATTGCACCTACAGTAGCTCCATATGGGACATACATTCGTATGCCTGCAGCATATGAATCTCCGGGTGTAAGGGTTGTTGTGGAATATCTTCCATCAAATTGGCATGATCCGCCTGCCGCTCCTGGTGCATCTGCATTAAACCTATAAAGCCTAACACTTCCACAGTCTGATGCAACCTGGGCGCAGTATGTGTCGCCACCCACAGTTACATTTGCAACACCGTTTGAAGCATCAACCTGAATTATTGCTGCCTGATTGTCTGACAGGTCAATATCTCCTGTTGTGTCCGGGTCGTGAGCTACGGTTCCTATCATTATGGAATCGCCTGCGGCATCCCCGCTGCAGTCACCATTTGAAGAGTTTAATGCCCAAAAGTATTCGCTTGGACCTGCATGGAATCTTCCCTGTGCTTGTGTATTTGCAGGCAATGTAAGATATACAATGTCTGTTGGGTGTGGGTATTCAATCATGTCTATGAATTTAAATGTTGCCGGAGCTTCGGATGAGCCATTTATAGCTATGTAATTTGCGGCATTGTATGAGTCATTGTTACCTGTTCCAAATGGGTTGCTTGTAGGTTGTGTTACATTAAACCAAACATTTGTAAGGTTTGTAGAACCCACATTTTCAACCTGAAACTGGCTTAACGACAAACTCATTGCAGTATACGTAGTTATGCTTGTTCCCGGATTTGTAGAACCAAAGTCCATGGTTGCAGGTGTAAGGTCTATCATTGCAAGAGAACTTATTGTAACAGACACTGTTGCTGATTCTGAATCATTTACAACATATGCTGCCCCTACTTCTTCATTTCCGATGCTAAAAAACACCGCGACCACCGTAAGTGCAAAAAGCACTCCAGTCATTGTTTTTAATCCTTTTGTAGTTTTCATTGGTGTTTACCCCCCAAAATTATTTTTTAAGCCACCAGAGCATCTTTTTTGAGGCTCCGATTTCTGCGGTTTCCAGCTTTCCGTCAATCGTCCCAACATCTTTAAGCTTGTAGCAGTGGGTGTTTGCGGTAGACCAGGATATTTTTGCTTTTTTTGCAAGCTCGTATGTGGAAAGCGGTGTTTTTGATTCCCGCAAAAGCTTTACAATCACTTCGCCGACTGGTATGTTTTGTGCCATATTAATCACCTTTAAGTTGTATCCACGAACACTGTGAGTGTCCGGTTCGTATTCCCACCTAAAACTCCATATGCCACACCCAGAGGGATGTATGCTTTAACCCATGCCTTTTTCATTGCGCCAGGCATTAGGGTTTCTTCTGAAAGATAATCAGATACATTGCCGCAATTACTATGTGTAACTCCCGGCGCGTCTGCATTCCTGTTGCTGAACATTATTTTTGAGCAGTCTTCAGGGATGGCAACGCAATAATATGGTTGGTTTGCACCCCCAATTTGTACTTCACCAAAACTCCAATTTCCTGCGTATCTTCCGGAAGTTATTTCTGCAAGTGTTGAAAGGGCTAGTGACGAGCCTGCGGTAAGGTCTGTATCGCCAGTTGTTGTTTTTGTTTTCGCGGTATCACTCCAATAGAATGTTCCTGAGGAACAGTTACCCGATACATCGCGCGCAAATTCAAAGAAATACTCTGTGGAGGCATTCCTAAAACGACCGAAAAGATAGCCATCTTGTGTTTGACTAGGGCTTATCGGATTGTTTGTCTTAATATACATTGAATCGTTTTCAGGGAATTCTACCCTATTTATGAATGTATAATTGCCGTCGCCATCTGTTGAATTGTCAACGACAATCATGTTTGCTGGGTCGTATTCTGCGGGATTTCCCGATCCAAATGGTGTGGATGATGAATAAGAATTATCGAACCAGATATTTGAGATATTTACAGAGCCTATGTTTTCTACCCAAATGTTTGAGTAGTTCATCTCTTCTGTTTTGTTGTCTGCGACAGTTCCCGGCTCTATTGTATAGCTGCCCCGACTGCTCCAGGTAAGATTACTTGGGTTAATATCGACCATTGTTACCTGAGAAACATTAATCGATATTGTAACTGTGTCGTTTGCAGCAGCACTGTGGGCTGTTTGCGGATTTAAAATCAATGCAAATGAGAATATGACTGCAATAACAAAACCAAAAACTATTTCATTTTTCATTGTTTCATCCCCTTTTTGTTTTATCTCTCTTGTTTGCGGTTTATAGTGGCGGGCGGCTCCCTTATTTTCCGCCCGGCAATTATTATCGTGTGTATGCACACAACTGATATATCGATATATTGTTCGATTGGTATTTATATAGTTTATGATACCATTGCATGGTGATACCGAGATGTTAAAGCTTTGATGTTTTTTAGTATTTTAATATTTTTAGAATGATATCTCAATATCTCGATAATATTTGCAAAAAAAATAATCGAATACAGTGGTCTGGTTTTATGGGGGCTGTGTATTTGTAAGTTTGTTGATTTAGTTAGTGCTAATATAAAAAACTGCTTGTTAAGTGAAATGCCCACAATGTATTACTGGAGTGGCTCACGAACGAATTGACATACTGTTGTTCTCTTGCTTCCAAAAGTTCTTCTTGTCGGATCATAAAATGTTTCCAATACATTAAAACCAGACTTTTCCATCATTTTTGCAGAAACAATATTTTCTTCATGTCTTAGAATGAAAATATGATTAATTCCTTTTTCTAAAATCTTATCTTTTACACTTTTTAGTAATTTTGTTCCTATGCCTTGCTCTTTATAATTATCACATATTACTGCTTCGGCTATGTATCCATGAACTTCCTCGTCGTATTTTGGAAAAATATTGCCGATAAGAAATGTAATAAATCCAATTATTTCTCCATTATCTGTAGCGACTAAAGCTTGGGTTTTTCCTTCTTTTATGGCTTCAAGATGATTACTTACTTCCGATTTAGGTAAATGATTCCATTTATTTTTTCCATGAATAAAAATTATTTTTTTCATTTTTTCAATATCATTGATATTTGCGATTCTATATTCAAATCGAGATATTTTTCCCCATTCTTCTCGCATTATAATTTGTTTAACATCAGTTAAATAATCCGTTGCAATGATTCCCTGAAGATGGTCAATTTCATGCTGAAAAAGTTCGGAAAGATTATCTTCAAATACTTCTACTTTTTGTATACCCAATTCATCTTGGTATTTAACCCTTATTTTCTTGTGTCTTTTAATTTTAACAAAAAAGGCAACATCAAAACTAAAACAACTATCCCATACAGGAAATATTTCTTCACTTCTCCAACTAATTTTAGGATTTATCATATAGAATGATTTTACAGGTAGTTGAAAAAATATTATTTTTTTCATTAGCCCAATTTGAG
>JAGLIP010000117.1 GCA_023142905.1 Candidatus Aenigmatarchaeota archaeon
TTTAAGGCGGGGTACGAACCAATGTTTCATGACCTGTTATGTTTTTACATATAAACACAAAAAGAGGCACAAAACATATACATCACAACATTAAAAACACATATACTCTCCACTAATGTTTATTAAAAATAATCTCGGCAGGGTAGGAAGCTAAGTCCAGAGTTGCCCCCAAACAAGAAGCACGATATCTTCCACCCATCCGAGCCCAAGTATTTCCAGAAGTGTTATATATATAACACTTATCATTTATAAAATTATCGTTTTTTTATAATACCAAAATATTACAAAACACACATATTAAAAACAAGTAAAATTTTATTCTACCTGCACTGTTCCTTGTTCAACACCGTCAACTAATGACGAAAGCATCTCACCAAGATATTTATGATTTATTGGTGTTTTTAGTATAATCATAACATCTTTTCTGTTGTCTTCTTTATCCAAATCTTCCATATCATATTCTTCAATTCGCTCGTCGTTTTTGAGTGCCTTTACCAAATCGTCTTTTTTCGCATTTATCAAAAACATTATAGATGTTACTTCCATAAATATCACCAACATTATCTTATTTCATCCTAAATTATATAATATTTCATGTTTTATTCACACCATCCCAAAAATCAAGGATTGTATATTTTCTCGTGTCTAAATCAAGAACAGTTATTTTGCCCGGATTGGCAATATGCCCTACTCGATCCATAAATGCCGTCTGTCCTTGGAAAGTGCTTGCAGATATTATATTTACCCCCTTATATATATCTGCTGTATGGCTATGTAAATCCCCAGTAACAAATATATCTGGCACAATGTCTATCACTAACCCGTCCTCTTTTTCCGGTGCCACTATAGTGGCCCCATAAAGCGGGGCTAAATGCCTTCTTTTAAGGACATCTTTCATCACATGTTGTGGTTGTGTTATGCCGTGTACTCTTAGATGTGGAAGTGCATCAATAAGGCTTGTAAAACTATAACCATGATACATAAGAACCGTTAACCCTTCCTGACCGTTTAAATTATGTATTTTAATATACGCGGGATTGGTTGTTAAATATACATTTTTAAATGAAGTTATTACTGGTAAATGTTTTGGTGTAAATATCGGCTGCGGTTCTGCGCCGCGTATTGCATCATGGTTGCCCGGACAAATAATAATTTCCATATGTTTTGGCAATTTCTCAACAAATTCTTCAAATGCTGCGTATTGCTTATACACATCCGTTATTTTAAGATCTTCTTCTTGTGATGGGTAAATTCCAATACCATCAACAACATCCCCTGAAATAAAAATGTACTTTACTCTTTTTGCAAGCGCATCATCAGAATTTATCCAATTTATAAATTTTTGTTCTACCTCAGTCAAAAACATATCACTCCCATAATGAAGATCAGATAAAAAAACAGCACTTATAGAATCTGTAACTTTAGCCGTATTGCTACGCAACGGTATGTCCGGCCAGATTATGGTTTCTGCAAAAAAATAACCTTTTGAAACACCACCCCTAAACGCAATCACCTCATCTAAAAGAATGTGTGATTCCCCTATATTTGATCCATCTTTAACAAAAACAGTTATGGTGCCTGTTTTATCTTCAATTTCAAACAATAAATTGTTTTTTTTAGAAGTAAATATATTTTTCACCATGCCAATTACACATATATCTCTATCTTGGCTGGTTTTTGTAAAACGATTTAAAGAAACAACATTTTTTAATTCAGGTCTTCTTAAAAGAAGTTTTTTAAAAGAATCAAATCGTGCATTAAAATACTCCACAAAAGAACGAACATTCCTCTCTCGTGGTTCAAATTCATAATTTTTAATAATTTCAACAGATGTGCTGTAATTTATTTTTTGAAGTGTAGATGTTTTACACACATTCGTAATTTCTTCATTTGGTTCTTCTATTATTATTTTTTCTTCTTTTTTGGTTTGGTTTGTTGATTGCTCTTGTGTGTGTTGTTTATCCATTTCAGGTATGTGTTTTTTCTTCTTAAACTCAATAAACACTTTAATTTGTTCAGCAGTTATTATTTTTTCATGAACATCTAATTCAAGAAGGTCTTTTTTGGTTAAATTGTTGTCTTTTATTAGTTTAATTGCATCTGTATCAACAACAACACCATTATTTATAAAATCAATAATAATTGTCTTATAATCATCCATAAGTATAAATAACAACATAAAATTAAAAAACATATGATTTTACAAATTACCCCCACACCCCTACTTCCTATAGAAAGTTATAATACCATTATAAATATAAAAAAGATGGTAATAAAATGAAGAACCCACCAGAGCAGGGCTTTATGGTATTAAATTAGAATAAACATAATACATTCCAATACAAATATTGGGGTATTAAACCCATAAGTAAAATAAATTAAAAATCTATCTGAATTAAATAAAAACATTCAATATTCTTTCTTAAAAAAGGTTATCTTGTGGTTTGTTTTATTTTAAAAATGATAATTTAATGTGTGTTGGTTTAAGTGTTGTTTGTTTAATTAATAATAATATTTTTGTGTTTATATATATTTTTATATATAATATATATAATATATATTAATAACAATTAAATAAAAAACAACCAAAAACCCAAACCAACATTCCATACGAAATCAAGGGGTGAGGGTAAAACAAAATAATCAATAAAAATATAAACCTTCATTTCTTATAGAAAATAAGCTTTATTTCCTATAGAAAACCAGGTGGTATATATTACACAACCAACAATACATGAATTATTCAATAATTATCTCACAAAACAACCTATTTTTTCAAATAAAAAAACACTAACATCTAGCTACACACCAGAAACTGTTCCACATAGAGATAAACAAATAAATCAATTAGGCCGTATACTTCTTCCTGCTTTAAAATCTGAAAGGCCTTCAAATATATTTATTTATGGTTCTACAGGAACAGGAAAAACACTAACCACAAAATATGTATTAAACGAGCTTGTAAAAACAGCAACACAAAACAACACAATAATTAAAACAATTTATGTTAATTGTAAAATGAAAAAAGTTGCAGATACTGAATACCGCTTTTTAGCATATCTGGCAGAAAACCTGGGCGAAACAGTTCCTTCAACCGGTCTGCCAACAGATCAGGTATATAAAATATTTTTTAAGGCTCTTGATAAATTAGAGGGGGTTATTATCTTAATTGTTGATGAAATTGATGCTCTTGTAAATAAAGTTGGTGATGATTTTTTATATAATTTGACTAGAATAAATCAAGATTTAGAAAATGTAAAAGTGGCAATCATTGGAATATCTAACAACATTTCATTTACAGATTTCTTAGATGCTCGTGTAAAATCATCATTATCAGAAGAAGATTTAATTTTCCCACCATACAACGCCGTACAGCTTCAAGATATATTACAAGAACGCACAAAAATTGCGTTTAGTGAAGGAATATTAGAAGATGGTGTTAATCAAAAATGTGCAGC
>JAGLIP010000118.1 GCA_023142905.1 Candidatus Aenigmatarchaeota archaeon
AACTTGAACAAGCCCCGTCTTTTTTAGTCGAAAACCAAAAAGCTTATGAACGCTAGTGAGATGATTTACTGCGGTATAAAAAGAGATATTAAGTCCTGTCGCCTTCGCGTATTCATTTAAGTACACATAATTGAATTGTAAATATGTGTTATGGTTTTTGTTATTTAACTCTACAAACTATAAAAACATCTCAAGCGCAATTACACAACAGATAAAAAAAGTACATGTGTGCATTATGCTTGGATTCTTATTAGCACTTTTGTCAGCTGCATCAAAGGCGACAACTGATGTTTTTTCCAAAAAGGGACTCGACAAGACCGATGAATATGTTGTTGCCTTTGCGCTTAGGTTCTTTACACTCCCGTTTATGGCTTTGATACTTTTATCAATACCCATACCTCTGCTTGACAGCACATTCTATGCTGCGGCTTTTTCAAGCGCGTTTGTAAATATGTTTTCAACAATATTGTATCTTAAGGCAATAAAAGAGTCGCCCCTGTCACTTACAATACCTTTTCTTTCTTTTGCCCCTATTTTCATTCTTGTGATTGCATCAGTGTTTTTTGGGGAGTTTCCCGGAATATACGGAATTGCCGGGGTTTTTCTTGTTGTAATAGGCACTTATCTTTTAAACCTGAGCAAGACAAAAGAAGGGCTTTTAGCACCATTTAAAGCAATACTGAAAGAAAAAGGAAGCCGATACATGCTCGTTGTTGCTTTCCTTTACAGCATCACTACGAGCCTTGACAAGCTTGCGGTGACCCATTCAAGCCCACTATTCTATGCTGTTGTCTTTAATTCTCTTCTTTCATTATTTATGTTCTTTGCTATGCTCAAATTTTCGAAAAACCATTTAACTGACTTAAGAAAACACAAAAAAGTGCTTTTTCCTGCCGGGTTTTTCATGGCTTTGGCATCGATTGCCTATTTTATGTCGCTTTCTATGATACTTGTCGTCTTTGTAAGCGCAATAAAAAGGACAAATTCGCTTTTTAGCATATTTTATGGCAAATACTTTTTTGGCGAAGACAACATAAAAGAGCGCCTTTTAGGCGCATTCATAATGATTTTAGGCGTCCTTATGATAACGATTCTTTAGTTTTTAAGCAAAGATGTAGTGAATATGTTGAATGTATGCCGATAAGTGCCAAGAAATAGTTTACAAAAGTTTCATGATTTAATTTTCTCATTCAAAGCTTTAACAAAACCAGTTACATTCGACTGAACAAATTTCAATATATCCGGCTGGGATAAATAAGTTGGTAAAAAATCACCAAACTCTTTTTCTTCTATTATTTTTTTAGTTAATGCATGCACTTCTTTTAATTTTTTAAAATTTTTCGGATCCACATTATGAATAAACAAGTCATAGATTCGATCCTTATCCAATGTTCCTTCCATACCATCTATTAAATACCTGCATAATTCAGCGTCCGTATAAAAAGCATGATTGGCCAATTTTATCAAATCGAGTTCATCACGAAGTAAAACATTTTTAGCATATTCGTCTCTCGTTGATTCTTCGCTTAAAAAATTTGGAATTGTTCCCGATTCATAATACTCTGTAATGCATATCATGTGGAGATTTTTTTCAACTTCGTTTTTAAAGTGGATAAAAACTTCATTTTGTGTGCCATCATAAATCATTTTTAACTTTTCCAGAGCCGCCTCCATTTTCATTTCAAAGATTGCTTTTCTCGTATATTCTGCAGTGCCATCTGAGTCTAAAAAAATATCCATGTAATTTGGTTGAAGTTCGGATGTAAACAAAAGCAAATCCGAAACAAGAGTTTTTAATTCTATTTCTCCCGTAAGTTTCGGATCATACATTGATTCCGAACCCATTACATCCTGGTCAACACTTAAATAGATTTCCCTTTTTTTTCGATTTTTAGAAATTGTTTTTTTATCGGGAAGAGTTGTAGAAGATACAATATCTACAACCGAACAGTCTTTTTTTCTAATTTCTATATTCTTCAGGTATTTTTTCCTACAACCCCAGTTACTGATTGAAGTTACCTGTGGCAATTCCGCAACATGTTTTAAAAAACCCCAACACCCGATATGCATACATTCATCTTCGCTTTCCTTTTCCCAGTCAAAATGAGCATCAACTACATGAACATCTAGATTTTCTTCAGTTTTAGCTACATATCTGATTAAGGAATAAGCAAGACCGTGATGGGTATTAGTATCGCTCGCCAAAAATACGGTTTTATCATCCAAAATTTCCGGAACATTTTCAATGTTATAGCTTCCTGTAAATGGGCCGTTATCTTCTTTTAAACCAAAGGGTTTTAACGAATACTCAAGAGTTTTTAGTTCATCCACTATTTTTTTCGGAAAATCAGCGGAATAGAATATTTGCATATTGTTTATTGGACAGAAAAATATTTAAACAGATACTAATTTCATTACTATTTAGTGTTAAATGAGGGGTGACTTAATAATCAAAGTCTGTAGAAATTTTTTTTAGTGCAGGGGAAGGGATTTGAACCCTCGAACTCCTACGAGACCGGGTCCTAAGCCCGGCGCCTTTGACCAACTGGGCGACCCCTGCACAAAAATAAGTGTTGGTCAGAAGAATATAACATAATCTTATGCACAAACTATAAAAAAGAATATGTTGCATTTTACTTTTTAAACGCAAACAACCCTTTCTGAGCTTTAGTATCCAAAAGCTTCTCTGTTGTAGACCACGAGTGCCTTACAAAATCAGGCAGATCTCCGTGCTCTTTTAGATATTTTTTAAGAAAATTAACCGTCCTTTCATCTGCAGGATAGCCCGAACCCAAAGTCCCATGCTTTTCTTCAATTTCGCGAACCAACCTGTCGCGCGTTGTTTTAGCGATAATTGATGCCGCACCAACAACAACATACTTGTCGTCTGCTTTGTGTTCAGCCACAACATTAGCATCTGCTACCTTTAATTTTGATCTTAATTCCCGCATAAATCCAGGTCCGTTGGAGGGAAGATCAAGAAATATACAAGAATCGCCGACTTCATTCATTATCTTGACCATTGCATTAAGCTCTATCTGGTTTAATGTCATAAGGCACATAAGCTCGTCAATCTGCTTTGCTGTAACTACAACAACTTCTACTTTTTTTGCGAGTTTGCGTATCTCTAAAGCCAAAGTTTCCCGTTTTTTAGGCGCGATTCTTTTAGAATCGCGAACACCTAAGCTTTTGAGTTTTGCCTCGGCTTGTTTGTCCAACTGCACGCCCGCAATAACCATGGGGCCTATAACAGGTCCCCTTCCTGCTTCATCAATGCCTATCATAAAAATACATAAAAACATTATTCTTCTGCTTATATATAGCTAATCATCGGAAGAAATGCAAGAACAGTAACTTTATAAAATCAATACCGCAAATCTATACAAGTTCGTTCTTTTAAAAGCGAGGTAGAGCAGCCAGGAGTGCTCGTTGGGCTCATAA
>JAGLIP010000119.1 GCA_023142905.1 Candidatus Aenigmatarchaeota archaeon
GAAGAATGTGTTAAAAAACCAATTTTAAAATTTTTAGAAAAAAATGTCAAAATGACTAATTTGCAGTTAGACGATAAAGAAATTACACAAATTATTTGGGATCAAATTAAAGAAAAAATTGAAAAATCAACTTTAATTGATGATATATATTTCGAGGATGAGGATTATAAAACGTTGGCTAAAAAGCTAGCAAATTTAGAGTCATTTATTTGCTTGTCGCATTATAATTTAGTACCATTTAGTGGAAACGATAAATTAAATAGTTTTTTCAGCGACCAGGGTAAGTTTAGGGATATCTTCGTGAATCATAAAAATACCGTGGTTTATTTAAGTGGTCATACGCATACACAGGAATGTACTGTAATTGAAAAACCAGAAGATCATATGAATAAATTGGTGTGTATTACTTCCCCCCCATTTTTTAAGATAAATTCAAGTATGGTAAATGGTTTTAATATAGTGGATGTGATTCTAAGAAAGGACGATCAGAATATCTACAAACCAGTTGGTTGCGAAATAGAAAAAATTAATGGCGATGTAATAAATGGAACTGTTGCAGACTGCAAAAAAATACGTTTTTCAAGAAATATAATAGATTTAGATTTTAGTAACGATGAGTGTAAAGTGATTAAAGCTTTAAAATATCTAATCCGAGAAACAGGTGAAGATGTTCGTGTAAAAAGTATTCTGAAGTATCTCAATTCATCAGAAATGCAAGAAACTGAAGAATTCGATGGTGATTATTTACATGAAATACTTATGAATTTATGGTGGATTGGAGTAATTGATGGATATTCTGCAATGAAGAGGAAGAATGAGTTAGTGGGAGAATTAACAGATTATGTTGGAGGTGTATTATGCCTGCCAATAAGCTACTAAATAATCCATTTGAAGGACAAAGATGGGAACTAGATGCAGAACATATAATCTACTTGCCAGAAATATTTGCTGAATTAGAAAAAAGGCAGGACTTATACATAGTTGGCTCAAGGGGAACTGGGAAGACTACGTTTTTAAAGGCATTGAACTGGAAAACAAGAGTGGAAAATCGTTCAATTCATGCGCAAATAAAAGAATTTGATTTGTTCAAAGATAAATATATTGGCATCTACATTAACGCGATGTCATTTGGAGATTCTGTTTTTGAAAGGAGTGACACTGAAGATTATTCTTTGATGCTCGTATATTCTCTGTGGGCAGAAATAAATGTTCTTTATCGTTTAATAGAGTCAATTAAAGGCCTCTACAAAAAAGATTATATTGATTTTACAATTAAAGACGAGCAATCGCAATGCAATAAGATATATGATTACCTGTCAAATAGGTTTGGCAGCACCATTTTAAAAGATCGTAAAAGTACAGAAACTGAATATGACATAACTCTTTTGAAACGAGTTGTAGGTGAACTACGGAATAAAGTTGTTGATGAAAAAGAAAAGTTGAAATGTAATTCTGATTCGTATTCTTTTGGTAATCTAATTGAAGAGACTGTGCCTAAATTGGTGAGTTTGTGTGATGAAGAAAATAAAAATAAGTGGTGTGCTAAGATATGTTTTGATTCAATTGAATCTGCACCAAATTTTCATAAGATAATAAATACATTCGTAGCAAAAAAATTAAGTGAACGAGTATGTTTTATCATTTCGGGTTTAACTCATCGACTCATCGATATGAATCAGACTTATATTCCCAATCACAATCTCACGAATGACGATAAAGCGTATATTGATTTAGATAAAACGTTTTTTTTAAGTGATGCTGCTAGAAGCAAAGAATTTGATTCTCTAGCAGAAGGCATTTGTGATTTAAGGTTAAAACATTCAGATGATACAATTGATAAAAACAAAAAATTTGATTTGACTGCACATTTAGGTTCTTGGAAGATGAACCAAATACTAGATGTTTACCTTAAGAGCAAAGAAAGAATATCTGTGAGCAATGAATTTGAGGAATTTATGAATTTAGTTGAGGTAAATAACGAGAAAAATGAATACTTAACTGATTTTCCCCCATATATAGAGACTTACTATTACGATATTCTTAAAAATACCAAAAAATGGGACGGACCTTTACAAAAAAGTAGGCAAAAAAACAGGGATACGGGTAAAAAATATGTAGTTATCATGTTAGCTTTGCTAAGGAACTATAAGCTAAAAAATAGTACTCCATATACAGGGAAACGTCAAATTATGTCTTTATGTGACAGTACTAGAGATTTTCTAAAACTAATGGCAGCATTATTTTATGTAAGGATGAAACAGCACCCTTCCAAGGATTTAAGCTACTTTTTTTCTTTTGAAGCTAAACCGACACAAAATGAAATGAAAGCTCAAACTGAAGCAGCTGTAAAAGTTGCCGAAGATAAATATGAAGGTATCAAAAATAAGTATACTAATGAAATAACTGCAAAAAGGATGAGTGTTTTTATTGACACTTGCGGTAACATGTTGTATGATGTACAAGCAAAAAAGGAATTATCTTCACTAATTTCTGAAGAAAAGGGGATATTTACAGTATCGTTTAAGGATGATACAAGTGGTGAAAAATTACTTTATTTTTTGAAAACCGCAGCTGATGATACGTACATAAAAATTCTTGAGGAAAACAATAAAAATGATATGAGAATAATTGATTTTGAACTAGCTCGGTTATTTGCTCCAAAGTATAAATTTTCATTTAGACCATCACGGAATAAAATAAAAATAGATAATAGTATGCTAAAAGAACTTTGTATTAATGGGGGGGATTCTTTTGAAAGCGCATCGAAAAAGCTGACAGAGCATGTTGAAAAAATGTATGAGCTTAAGGTTAGTGAAGCGAATAAACCAAAGACTCGTCAAAAGAAACTAGTTTGAAGTGTTTAGATATGATTACAAAGTTTGCAAAAAAACATATTTATGGCAATTCGACTAAAATTGCTGAAATAAATGACACGGATTTTGATATTTTCTTTTATACGGTTGGGTGGGAAAGTCGTTTTACCGAAATTCTAAACCATTTGGGCGATTCATTTATGCCTGAAAAGAATTATATTTGTTCTTTTAAGCAAGGAGGTATAAAAGGATATGATGCTAAAAAAAAAAGTGAATTTATTAACGAATTGAAAGAACATATAGATGCTGAACCCAAGTCGATTGAGTTTGAGTACTCTGATTTTAAAACATTTGGTGGACAAATTAATGATATAATTTATTCTGAGTTGGAAATGAAAGATAGGCCTTTGAAGATAGGCTTTGAAATCTCCTCATGCCCTCGTTATTAT
>JAGLIP010000012.1 GCA_023142905.1 Candidatus Aenigmatarchaeota archaeon
TATTAACCCAATCAGGAATAAATTCGCCGAAGAACCTCAGGCATACAACTTTCTCCATGGTTCTGTTGAGACATCTGCTAGATTTTTAGGAGTTATAATATTTCTATTTGTTTTGATAAGTATCGTGGTTTGATTTTGTGCTTTTAAAACTTGAAGAAAAGTAATCTTTTAGGATTATGTGTAAAATTATGTTAATTTTATATAAATATCCTTATATAATTCTGCTAAGTTTTTAGATCCCTCAGATACACATTCATCTAAGTTTTCAGCCTTTAGAGGTATTTTAAGAACAATGTATTTTTCATCTTCATCACCAGGATTCGCAGCCTTTACAGTTTCCGCACTTATTTTCATATCCTTATTTATTTTTGAAACAGTTGAATTATATTCATGCATCAAAAAATCAACATCGTTGTTGAATTTAGAAACATTCCCACGCCTTGACTCAATCAGTTTAACCTGTAAATTAAGGTCTACAGGCGACTGGACTTCTATATATCCGTCATTTTCACGAATATCATATTCTTTTGTGTTTCTTTGAAAAATAACATTATTAATAGCGAATTCTATTTTTTCTACTATTTGTACTGCGTGTGCATAACTAGTTATCCCAAAAGTCATAGTCCTTAAATAGTGACTAAATCTTTAAATAGATTTTGTTTCTTTGATGCTGTCTCACCAGTTTACAAAGACAGCACCTGTTTCTTTATTTTTGGGGCGTTATTAAATTATTTTAATTTTGTGTTGTTGTTTCCTTCAAAAATCACACACATATAAAACTTAACGCACAAAACAAGAGTCATGAATAATTGGGAATCACTTGCTGTTCTTCTTTTAATAATTGCGGTTGTCTGGATTTTTGACCGAAAGAAGTTCAAAAAAGAAGGCATTATGTATCTTAGAAGGACTGAAAGGGGTCTTAAGGTAATTGATTCCTTTGCAAAAAAACATACAACCTGGCTAAGAAAATTATCTGATTTTGCTATAGTTTTCAGTTTCGGGTATCTTGGATTGAAATACATATACAATGAACGAAAAGCAGCAAAAGAAAAAAAAAGCATTTGGCCATTGTTTTTATCATATACCCTTATTATGGGGCTTATGTCTGTTTATCTTGATTTATTTTTTTCGGCAATCTTGACTATTTTTGATGCTCCGATGCACATGATAGCTTTTATAGTGCCGGTTCTTAAAATTTTGACATTTGCTTTCGGCATTTCAGGATATGCGTTTTTTTCAATTCTTTTAGGTGTGGTTGCAATTATAAGCAATGCAATTACCGGCGGTGCTGTGCAATCGCCTATAAGCCTTGTTCTCCCTGTCGAGGTTCCGGCATCATATGGGCTTCCCGTGTATTCAGTTCCTATAATCCCATGGATTATTTCAATACTTGTAATACTAATTGTGCATGAGTTTTCTCATGCAATAATAAGCCGTGTTGAAGGTATACGCGTTAAGGCAATGGGTTATGGGTTTATGTTAATTATGCCTTTAGGGTTTGCTGAGCCTGATGAAAAACAGATAGCAAAATCAACATCAATCAAAAAGACAAGAATATATGCGGCAGGCTCTTTTGCAAATTTCGTGACTGCGTGCTTTTTTGTTCTTTTGGTTTTTGGTATGTCTTTTGCAAGCATACCTTTAGTAAATGGAACACATGCTTTGGCAGGCATGGGCTATACAAATACACAAGAAGAGTTTCCTGCCGGAACATACCTTCCAGAAAATGGTGTAATTACTGAAATAAATGCACTTCCGGTAAATAACCTGACTGAGTTTTTAGCAATTATGGATTCAGTTTCGCCGGAAGAAAATATTACTCTTGTTATCAATAATGAAACATACGAAATTCCAACAGTAAAGGATTCGCGAAATGAAACAAGAGCATATATAGGCATAACAGGCATATATCATTTTAAAGAACTTAAGGAAGATGTTAAAGATACACCAAAAGGATATCTCGTAAATGCTGTTTTCTATCTACAGGAGCTCTTCGGTTGGATAATACTTTTGAATATTGGTATCGGTATCGCTAATCTGATGCCATTAAAGCCTTTTGACGGTGGGCTTATTGCAGAAGAGGTTATCAAGGGTGCGCGTATACCCAAGCCGAAACAAATTGCAGAATTCTTAGGAAAAGCTATGCTTTTCATTCTTTTGTTTGCGCTTTTAGGGCCGCTTTTTCTTAAAGGATTTTTTGCGTTTTTGGGTATTTTTTGAACAAAATAATACCAAAAACGATTTAAATATCAATTAACTATCCCATAATGATTAATATGAATAAGGCATTAAATACGCTCCGGTTAAATTGGATTTCGCAACTTGAGCCAGAAAAGAAATTCTTATATTTTGGAGATGATGTGCTGGTTACAGGCGTTCTTCCGGTTATTCAAGAATCTGGCGGACTTAAGAGCTTAGTGCCACATCGTATAATCTCTGGTTCAAAAGACTATGTTCGTTTGTCTTTGGAATACGAAGACACAAAACACTATGTGGATGTTTCGCAAAAAGACGGGTTATGGCAGAAATTAGACATTTTTAATAGGTCAGAAAAGTTATTTGCTATTGAAGGAACACTAGATGTAATGAACTATAAAAATAAAATTTCTATTCGGTATAAAACCGACTTACCGCAGTCTATACCTCAAGAACTTGTAAAATATGAAAACATTCTAAAAGAACAAGAAAAACAGGGCATTAAACACAATAAATTCGGTGTTCTTGCAGCAGAGGCATCTACAAGTAATTTGGAAGAAACTATTGCGAAGATAGCCAAAACAGAAAATGAAATTCTCAAATATATTCTGCGTTCAGATATAGAAATGAACTATGATATGTTTTTAGTTCCGGTGCAAGTTATATAAACCGTAAATCAAAAATATAAGATATGATTCTTGAAAACACAGTTCCACTTGTTATTATTTTTCTTATTGGTTATTTTTTCAAAAAAATTAAAATTCTTAAAAGCAAAGATTCGAAAGTGTTCAGCAAACTCCTTATGTATGTAGTGATTCCCGCAGTCATAATTGATTCATTCTCAAGAGCGACAATTGATGCGAGCCTTATTTATCTCCCAATTTCAGGTCTTTTGGTTGTTATAACACTCACCATTCTTGGTTTTCTTTTTGCCCATGTCTTAAAGTTGGATAAGATTAAGAAAGGCGCGTTTGTGACAACTTTTCCGACATTGGAGGGAGGCACTTTGGGTTATGCATTCATGCTTTCGGTTTTTGGCGCAGAAGGGTTGTCACGGCTGATTCTTTTTGATATTTCAAACGCATTTTATCTTTTTACTGTTGTGTATTTTATTTCCGGCCGTTTTGGCGGAAATAATACGAAAATAACTGATGCTTTAATGGATTTGATAAAAACACCCCTAATATGGGCTATGGTTGTCGGACTTTTTTTGAATTTCATCGGGTTTCAGAATGTTGTTGTGTCAAATATTTTTGATATGATTGGAAGAAGCTTATTGTTTTTGGTTATGCTTATGCTTGGGCTTGAATTTCATCCGGAAATAAAATATTTCAAATTACCAATGCTTGAAATTTTTCTTAAAACAGCTTGCGGGTTTGGCATCGGGGTTTTGTTGTCTTCTTTTTTTGGGTTTACCGAACTTGAGCGGGCTACGGTTATAATTGGCGCATCGCTTCCACCAAGTTTTATAACGCTGATATTTGCTAAGGAAAACGGGCTTGATACAAAATATGTCGCAAACCTTATTTCGATTGCACTTCCAATCGGCATGCTATTTATGTTTTTGATTTTAGGGTATTTGTAAAACAAACAGAACATTTAAAAAGATTATACCAATATTTAAATACTGAGTTGCGATTTCTAGGTATTGAGCTGGAAAAATAAAGTTAACAAAGTTATTTAAAGAATAAAGAATATCGATTACAGACGAGGTAATGAAATGACAACCGTATATGATGTTGATGCAAATAAGCTGGTAGAAAAGATAGCAGCAGAACTTAAAAATGTAAAAGAGATAAAAGCTCCCGAATGGGCCGCATTTGTCAAGACAGGCATAAGCAAGGAAAAAATCCCTTATCAAGAGGATTGGTGGCATATGAGAGCCGCTGCAATATTCAGAAGATTATATTTAGAGCCTATGGGAGTTTCAAGATTAAGAAAAGCATACGGTAGCAGGAAAAACAGGGGCTTTAAGCCTGAAAAATTCTTCCCTGCATCGGGAAATATCATAAGAAAAATACTTCAGCAGCTTGAGGCTGCAAAATTTGTAAAGAAAGACAAGAAAGGAAGAGTAATAACTCCTTTAGGGCAAAAATTTTTGAACAAAACCGCATCTGACATTTTTGTTGCACCAAAAAAGGAAGAAAAGCCAGTGGTTGAAGCTAAAAAAGAAGAGATTAAAGTTGAAGCTGTAAAAGAAGAGTCCAAAAACGCTCCTAAAAAAGAAGAACCCAAAGTAAAAGAATCTTCAAAAGCTGAAGCCCTAAAGAAAGAAGAGCCTAAAGCTGAAGTCAAAAAAGAAGAACCAATTGCAAAAGATGCTCCCAAGGCTGAAGAGCCAAAAAAAGAAGCAAAAAAGTAAGATATTATGGATTCCATAGAAGATATAAGAAAACGAAAAATGGAACAATACGCACAAGAATCTGTGGCAACCGGAGCTGCACAAGAGCAGCAGTTGGCGCAGGCGCAGTCAGAAATTGACTCGCTTGCAAAAAAAATACTTTCGCCTGAAGCTTTCGGGCGTATCGCAAACATAAGGACTGTGAAGCCGGATTTCGCGCTTCAGGTTGAGATGTTTCTGGTGCAGATGCATCAGTCAGGCCAGATAAAAGCGCCTGTGGACGAAAATACGCTTGTAAGCATATTAGACAGGCTGACAACAAAAAAAGAGACAAAAATCACAAGACGGTGAACTAAATGAGCAGACACAAAACACTTACAAAGAAAATAAAACTTGCAGTTGCGAAAAGCAAAGCATCCTCCGCACCAAGATGGATAGACCTTAAAGTATACGGCCTTGGAAAGGCAAGATTCAGATCGGTAAAACGATTCGCAAGCAGGCACTGGAGAAAACGCGGCAAAGTAGATGTATAATATCAGGTGATTATTTATGGCAAAAACAGATGAAAGGCTATATGTTATTCCTTTAACGGATGCTTGGAAAAGCGCATACAAGAAACGCGCAAAAAAATCCATATCAATTGTTAAAGCATTTGCATCAAGGCACATGAAAAAAGATTTCGAAGATATCAAAATCGGAAAGAACCTAAACGAGCTTGTGTGGTCTAAAGGCATAAAAAATCCCCCAAGAAAAATAAAAGTGCGAATGCAGGAAAATGACGGCAAGCTGTGGGTTGAGCTTCAGGGCGAAAAAATGCTTTTTGAATTAGAGAAAGAGAAGAAGGCAGCTGAAGAAAAAGAGGCGCAAAAAAAGCCGAAAGACGCAAAAAAAGAAGTGCCTAAAGCCGATGCTGTAAAAGAAGAGCCAAAAGAACAAAAAGCAGCAAAAACTCCGGCAAAAAAAGAAGAGCCGCCTGCAAAAGATGTTCCAAAAGCTAAAGCACCGGAAAAGAAAGAAGAGCCGAAAGCTGAAGTCGTAAAAGAAGAGCCGAAGCCAAAAAAGGCAGAAACCATTAAAAAAGAGGTTCCAAAAGCAGCAGCAAAAAAGGAAACACCAAAAGCTGCCCCAAAAAAATAACTCTTCTTTTTCTTTTTTAATTTTTTTAAGTTTGTGATATTATGGCGCATTTATCTTTAGGGGATTACAAAGGAGATGCAAATATAGGGCTTTTCGGTGTTGCAACAGACAAGTTCGTTTTATTGCCGGATGAGTCTATTGATGCCGAAGTGCTGAATGTTCCTTCTATTTTTGGCACTGTATGCGGCACAAAACTTTTAGGTATTTTTTGCGTTGGCAATTCAAACGCGCTTTTAGTGCCTCAAAACATAATGGATAAGGAATTTGAAAATATCGAAGAACAGATTAAAAAAATAGATTCTAAAATATCTGTGGTGCGTTTGGATACAAAGCATAATGTTTTAGGAAATCTTATTGTTGCAAATGATACAGGAGCGGTCATAAGCCCTGTTTTAGAAGATAAAAAAGAGGAAATCTCAAAACTTCTTAAAGTGCCTGTTGTTGTAAGCAATATTATGGATTTTGAAATTGTGGGCTCTGTATGCGTAACTACAAACAAGGGTTTTCTATTAAACATTTACGCTGAAGAGACAGATTATAAGTTCGTTAAAAAAGCGCTTAAAGTTGATGGCGATATAGGATCAGTTAATTTAGGCGGGCCGTTTGTTTCAAGCGGTATTCTTGCAAACTCAAATGGTGTTATTGTCGGAAAGAACACAACCGGACCTGAGACTGCACGGATTGACGAAGCGCTTGGATTTATTTGATACCCCAGCACATATAAACTTGGTTCGTCGAACATATAGGATGGTTTGGCAAGATATTGTAATTTCAATTGTAAATATAGTTTTTATAATTGCACTGGTTCCACAGATTTATAATGGGTTTAAACTGAAAAAAGGCTCTGTAATGATTGCTACTTCTGCGCCGACATTTATTGGTTTGTATGTTATGGCAATAGCATTTTATACACTTAAATTGTATTATTCATCGTTTGTAACGATTATTGGCGGACTTCTTTGGACAATTCTTTTTATTCAACAATTAATGTATAAAACTGGTTGAAATTAGATTTTTCAAAAGAAAAAGAAACGAGCGCATATTTGCGCCCAACAGAATTTAATTCTTATTTATACAGCCAGCCTAAAATGCCTTTGCTTTGCTTTTCTGCATTCGCAAGCTCTTTTATGCGTTCCTGTTCCTGTTCCATTGTCTGAATTTGTTCCTGCATAATGAGTTTTGCTTCGTCTGTACAGTCGCATTGCTCTTTTAGCTGTGTTAATTCCCGTAATTGATTTTGGTTTTGTAACATCTCTGATTCAAGGTCTGCAGCAGCATCATTGTCGCCGCCAAAGAAAAACCGTTTCAACGAACTTCGTGACTGTATTTTTTCTTCTGCCTGAAGTGATGCCTGTATTGAGTTATTGTATTGTTTTGCAATAGCGGATATTTCTGTTCCTATACCACCACCCATACTGCCAATCATATTTCCCATTGAATGAATGGTATGTACTGCAAGGCGCACTTCATTTTGGTTTTGGTATGCTTGTTTTTTTCCGCCGGACATTGTTTCTGTCTTAGCTTTCATTTCCTGATCTTTTTGGCGAATTGCTTCATCGAACTGTTCGCGCGTTTGTAGTTGTGCTTGATTGCCCACCATTGTTTGAATCATATCCATCATCGCATCCGGATCAACTGCGTCCATAGCTCGCCCATGGGCGTTTGGTTCCATTATTTCCGATGGTTCCGCAAAAACAAAGTTTGCAGATGCAACCAGAACAACAAGAGCAAATAATATTGTTTTGTTCATAAATCTCACCTTTTAGTTTATTTTATGTAAATATAATACCCATCTGACTTAATATATGCCCTATCCAACTTAAAGTATTTTACATGACCGGAGGTAATTATTTAAAATATGTTCCTCAAAAGCAATTACTAAAATAGCTATACGGTGATTAAAATAGACCAGACAAAAATGCTTCAATTAGAGATATTAAAAGAACAGGGACAGCAGATGGCTCAGCAGAAAGCCCAGATTTCAATGCAGGTGCAGGAACTGGAATATACCCAAAATACAATAAAAGACCTTAAAAACGCAAAAAAAGGGACTGAAATGATGATTCCTATAGGCACTGGGATGTATGTCAAGGGAAAAATAGAAAGTGTGGATGACATAATAACCGCCATTGGCGGCAATGTTGCTGTAGGAAAAACACTGGATGATGTTAAAGAAATAATTAATGAGCGACTGAAAAAGATGAAAGAGCTCGAATTACAGATTGATTCCGAGCTTAAAAATATAGATTCTGAAGGCGAAAAGCTCGTAAAAGAATTACAGAGCGTGCAGGAAAAAGATGTTGCTTGCAATCCTAAACCCTGATTCTGATTAATTATTTGCGGATTTGGTTTAATGTTTGGCTTGTTTAAAAAGAAAATATCTGCCGCAGTTGAGGCTGTTTCTGAAAAGATTGCGGGCGGCAGCGAAAAAAAGGAAATTAAACCTGAAAAATCGCCTCTAAAAGAAAAACCAGTTGAGCCTGTTTTAAAAAAAGAAGACACAACCACAAACGATGCTCCAAAGGCCGAAGAGCCAAAGAAAGAAGAGCCCGAAAAAAAAGGAATATTATCAAAGATTACCGGCACATTTACGGAAAAAACATTATCTACTGATTTTCTAAAAGATGTTTTATGGGATTTAGAGCTTGCTCTTCTCGAAAACAATGTGGCTCAAAATGTTTCTGAAACAATAATAACAGACATAAAGAAAAGCCTTTCAGGCAAATCAGTCAGGAAAAAAGAAGTGCGGGAGATAATTCAAAATACTTTAAAATCAAACATACTTGGTGTTCTTGACCTGCCCAAAATTGATATTGAGGCAAAGATTCGCGAAAAACAAGGCGAGCCGCTTGTAATTGCACTTATTGGCTTTAACGGAGCCGGGAAAACAACAACTTCTGCAAAGCTTGCTCATTATTTTATGAAAAACAAGCATAGTTGTGTTTTTGCAGCAGCAGACTCTTTTCGGGTTGCAGCAATTGAACAGTTAGAAGAGCATGCAAAAAACTTAAGCGTAAAAATAATAAAGCACAATTATGGGGCAGACCCTGCTGCTGTTATTTTTGATGCAGTTGCGCATGCTAAGGCAAAACATATTGATATTGTCATTGCAGATACCGCGGGCCGGGTTCATACAGACAAAAACCTTTTATCAGAGCTTGAAAAAATCGTTCGTGTCAACAAGCCGGATTTGAAATTTTTGGTTGTTGAGGCCGTGTCGGGAAATGATGTTGTTGAACAGGCGCGCGTTTTTGATTCTGTAGGTATTGACGGCGTTGTTCTTACAAAATGGGATGTTGATGAAAAAGGAGGCGCAGCATTAAGCTTGTGCCACACGCTTAAAAAGCCCATTGTTTTCTTGGGCACCGGGCAGGAATATGACGATTTTGTTGAGTTTGATGCTAAAGAAGTTTTGAAAAGTGTTTTTTAGTAGGGGATTAAAGGTAATCTTTATATAAATTACAGGTGCAATTAAGAGAAGCAGATATGTTTCTTAAACAAATCATATTTTTTAATTTCAAAGGAGTTGAATAAAATGGATCAAAGACCGCTTGACGCACTTAACAAAGCAAAAGGCAAACCAGTATATTTGGTGCTTAAAAACGGGCGCGAAATCACAGGAAAGCTTCAGGCACTTGACATACATCTGAATATGTGGCTTGAAAACGCAGAAGTTACATTTGAGGACAAAAAATCATCATATGGCGACCTTCTTGTAAGGGGAGACAGCATTGTTTTAGCATCTCCGGCAAATCAATAAGATTTATAAAACTATACTGCTACTTGTATGTATTGTATTTTAGAATAGATAAGTGATTTTTATGGATGGAAAACCTTCATTTGGAAAGAGAAACAAGCTTGTTCACATGCTTTGCCGAAGATGCGGCAGGCACGCGATGCACATAACACATAAAGCTTGTGCTGCATGCGGTTTTGGGAATACATCCCGAATGAGAACATATGCCTGGAAAACAAAAAACAGCATTGTGAAGAAAACAAGGAAATGATTACTTAAGGTGAATTAAATGGGTATATGGCAAACAAAATCAAAAAGAAAATCCACTGGCGGATTATTGCATACTTCTGCACTTAAAAGGAAACACGCTACAGGTTCAAACCAGATTAAGACAATAATCGGTGATTTATCTGTAAAAGTTGTTAGAACTAAAGGCGGAAATGCAAAAGCAAAAGTCGTATCATCTTCAACCGTAAATCTGATTGACAAAAAAACAGGAAAAGCAAAAAAAGTAAAGATTTTAGATGTTCTTGAAAACAAGGCAAACCCGCATTTTGTGCGCCAAAAGCTTCTGACCAAAGGCGCTGTTGTAAAGACAGACGCGGGCAAAGTAAAAATTACCTCACGGCCTGCACAGGACGGCGTTGTAAACGGCGTTGTTGTTGAATAAGTTTTTAGTTTATTTTTTGTTGTAGCTTTGGCTATTTTAAGAAGTTGGTATTGTTTATCGACAGATTTTTAGACTAATAGATAGTTTTAAATATAATTATGTACCTAATAGTTATTAAGTTATAACTAACGGTGATTAATATGTCAATAGCAGAAAACCATAAAGAAGAGAAAATAGAACACTATCCAACACTAAATACCGTGCTTATGGTGGAAGATACTTTGAAAAGCATGGACGAAAGCATCATAACTGTTGCAGAGTTAAAGAGAATATTGCCGAAGCAAGTTAACCACAATACACTAAAAGTAATTCTGGAATATCTTGAAGAAAGTAATAAAATAGCCGTTAGCCTAAAAGGAATAACATGGGTACACAACACGAACCTTAATTTACGGAATGCAATTTCTAAAGGCTTAGAATTATGAAAATTATTCGTGTGGTTCTTTCTTCACAAGCTGAAGAAGTGTATGGGCACTTAAATAAAGAAGCTCCATCCTCAAAAATAGAAAGAAGCATTCTTAACGCCATAAACAAAAAAATTGAGCTTATAAAAGCAAATCCGCATTACGGCAATCCGATTTCTAAGAAATGCATCCCTAAAGAATACATTGAAAAATACAATATAAAAAATTTGTTTAGAATTGAACTGCCAAATTTCTGGAGAATGCTTTATACATTGACCGATGGAGAGTCCGAAATAGAAATTATCGCATTCGTTCTTGATGTAATTGATCACAACAAATACAATAAAAAATTCGGCTATCGAAAA
Organism: Candidatus Aenigmatarchaeota archaeon; assembly: GCA_023142905.1. Taxonomy (GTDB): domain Archaea; phylum EX4484-52; class EX4484-52; order EX4484-52; family B79-G9; genus GLR112. The sequence continues at coordinate 10,850 of JAGLIP010000012.1, forward strand.
AATTAATGTTTTTTACTCGGGCGATAGATTTATAATTATTGGAATTATAGTATTTTTATGAGTGATATTGCACATGAAAATAACCACGATTCTATTTTTTTAAATAAACTTGAGAAAATCGAGAAAGATGTGGCAGAAATAAAGAAGCATATGGTAGATGTAGACAGCATTATGACTGAAAAAGATTATGAAGCACTATTAGAATTCAGAAAGGAAAAGTCTGCTGGCAAGCTCATTTCTCATGAACATTTAAAACGAGAGCTTGGGTTGTAATGTTTGATATTTTTTATTGCGCATAAAGTATGGGTTGCAATAAAAAAGCTTGAAAATACCCCCATTTACTAAAATTTTCATGATTTTTTATTCAAACCAAGCGAGCATATTTTTGAAAAAGGCAGATAAAGTTTTAGTGGTAAGGATAGTTAAGAAAATAGAAAGTCTTAGTAACGAACCAGTTACGCATGATACAAAAGTGCTTAGCGGGTACAAAGAAAAATTGTTTAGAGTTCGTGTTGGCAACTACAGAATTCTTTATGAAGTAGACCATAAATCAAACATAATTGGTATTGTAAAAATTGATAAGCGCTCCAAAGCTTATGAATAGATTTCGTTTGTTCTAGTAATATGTCGCGCCAAAACAATTATTATATTGGCACGCTGTATTGGATATGTATATAAAAGCTCAAAAAGAATTAAATTAACATGAAAGAAGTAGATTCTAAAGATGCGTTGGTTGTATTTGACGATAAAAATATTCGACGGACATGATTTAATGATGAGTGGTGGTTCTCAGTAGTAGATGTTGTAGAAGCACTTACAGACAGTTTAGACCCCAAACAATACATTAAAAAGATGAAGGCAAGAGACGAACCTCTTAATGAGAACTGGGGTACAATTTGTACCCCCCTTGAAACATCCACAAAAGGCGGAATACAAATGATTAATTGCGTATCAACAAAAGGAGCTTTTGGTGAGTTTAGAATTTAGGTTAATGTGAGCTATTCTACTATCGAAGTATGCATTATTTCAATTACAAAGCTGATAAAGACATCCGGCAAATCAAACCATAATTCTTTATCAGACCAGCTACCCTGTCTAAATTTTATGTTGTTATGTTTTGACCATTGTTTAATTTCTTCAATATCTTCTTT
>JAGLIP010000120.1 GCA_023142905.1 Candidatus Aenigmatarchaeota archaeon
GAATATGCGCTTACATTTCTTTTAGTAAGTGCAATAGTTTATGCGGTTTTTGGTTTTGTCAGAAAGAAAGACACAGGTAAGGGCGGGTTTTTTCTTGATGAAAAAACATCGGGCATTGTTTCTGTTATCATCGGTCTTTTTGCAGCAATTGATCCTACAACAACGCGCATGATACAGGATTATATGCCGTTGTTTATTGGGTTGCTTGCGCTTTTTTTCCTTATAATGCTTGGGAAAAAGCTTACTGAAGGAGAAGACGGTCCTGATTCAACAACTCTTGCTGTTGTTCTTCTTGCACTGATTGTCCTTGTTTCCGCACTTGGCGGTGTTGGTTTTCTTGAAAGATATATTGGCTTTCAGGCAGAGAATGTTATGTGGGGTGCAGGCATTTTAGTTCTTGGAGCTTTGTTGTGGAAAGCCGCCAACAAATAAAACAAGCGGATAATAGGTTTCTTTAGGTTTTAAACGAATTATGATTTCTATAAAATAAAAGCGTTCTTGATGATTTTTATCAGTTTGTAGCTGTGCATGTTTTGTGCTAAGACATAATTATGTCGCAGTTATAAACTACAGAATAATAGGTTATTAATAATTATAAACCACATGGCTTATTCAATTAAAAAGAAACATTATTGTGTACGCCAAGCTTTGCTTGGCATTACACCATTGACTGAAATTGCGCGGAATAGAAAGTTCCCAGAAAAACACTTTATCGTTGGATGGATGCATATAAACAATGTGGTTGGAATGCTCTCGAAAATAAAGATATGGGGGCACCAAAATTAGATATAAACCCACAATTCGAAAAATTAGTGGTTGATTTCTGGAAAAAACACAAATACGAAAGCGGTAAAATCTGGTTGCTATTAAAAGAGCAAGGTTACAGTGTTTCTCAAAGACATATTCAAAAAATATTTAACAAGCATAGTTTTAGAACTAATAGGAGATGTAGACCAAAACAAATAAAATATATTCGTTACGAACGAAGTATGCCTAACGAGTTATGGCATACGGGCTGGTCAAATTGTCCTTTTACCGGTAAACAACTTATTGCTTTTATTGATGATTATCGCAGATACATTATCCATGCGGAACTTTTCGAAAAAGCAACAACGGAAAACATGTTGATTGCTTTTGAAAAAGCAATAATAAAATCTACAACGCCATTACCAATATTAACCGATAATGGCACTCAATTTACACCTGCAAGAACCGAGAAAGGATTGTTCACTCGCCAGTGTGATGATAAAGGAATACAACCTATTCTCGGAAGAGTTTATCATCAAACCAATGGTACGATAGAACGCTGGTTTGGAACATATAAAACGGAATTTGATGAGCGTTTCGAAACGCTAGAAGTGTTTCTTACATTCCCTAATGAAATTAGAATTCATCAAGGAATTAGTTATAAAAAACCAATTGAGCGATATTTCGTTTAAATGTGACATTTTAGTGTCTTAAGTCAATCTGTGCATGTTTTTGAACCGGTTGGTGTTATTTTCAGGTTAACGCCTGAAAGGACACATGAGGATTGGACATAATATACCCCAATACGATTGTCTCGTTCTATATTCATATCTTTTGTAGGGGCTTCATCCCCATCAGAACCTATCTGCGGAAGTAGTATTATATTGCTTTCATCATCACAAGTGACTCCGTCAACACTTAAAGTAACTGATGCGCATTGCTGACTTACCCCGTCCAGGATATAATCACCATAGTTCCCCCAAATAGTATTGCATGCGGTTTCCAGTTGAGTGACAAGATTGATAATAGTTCCTTGGTTCGGAGAATTCATTGTGCATATCTCATCTTCATATAAATCGCATTCGCTATTAAGAATGGCATCGTTTTTGGTTCTTAGATCATTTTCATATGCGGTAAGCACGGTTTCATAGGATGCGCTGTTTTCATCGTTTTCTATTTCGCTACAGGTATCAAACCCTACGACATTACTTTTTACCGTTGTTGTTGTACTTTTTTTGTATGTAAATGTATAATCTATTCCGGTCTTTAAAAACAGGGTCTTTTCCTGTTCAAAAGAACCACCCACATCTTCATCGTACGCAAAAACACATTTAAGGGATGTCATGTCATTCGGTCCAACGCACATGTTTTTACCATCTTTTATAGTTTCCTTAATAGAATATAAATTTCCTCCTTCAACTACTGGTTCTAGTTCGCAATCGTCAGTGCTTTCTTCGGGTACAATAATCCCCTCCGGAAGCTCGAAGGTTATATCCTTTATGAATGCCCGTCCTTCCCGTTCGTTTATTGCGTTGAAATATATATTGAACTTGTTTTGTGTTCCGTCGGTTTTAGTAATGGGTATTGGCTGAGGGTATTGTGTCCTTATTGTAAGCTTAAATGGACCCGCCGATGATGTTGAAAGCTGGTCTTTGAACTGGAGCTTATCATGTTTTAAAAGATCGTTGTAATAATCACGATTGATAACTTCCAGATTAGTTATAGCAATTGCATTATACGAATATTCAACATATGCTGTTGTCTTAAATGTGCCTGCACATGTAGGTGCCACAATATCGAAGCTCTCGAACCTTTGCTCTCCCGGATGAACATTGTCAACCGAACGATAAAGCCATGAAATTTTGTCACCGCCATCATCTCCATCTATTATGTAGCTTCCGTGTATTAATGCACGATTGTCCAGCCTTGCGCCAACAAAAACACTTGTTGCATCGTTTTCGCCAAGATTCTTAATCTCAAACATCATAGAATATTCCCCGTTAGGCATTGATGTTTTAGGCATGGCACTAACACTTGTGATTTCAAGTGCAAGGGCACCGCCTTCCTGTTTTCCTTTGTCTGCATCCTTTTTTTCAGACCATTTTACCGGGTCTGTAAGCATTAGCCAGATATCCGCAATACCGTCGCTTATAGCTGAAAATATGCCTTCGGTCTTTTCACCCATGCCAAGCTGGGCGTCTATATTTTTTGCTGTATTTCCTGCTATTGGAACCCACGCGTTTAACATAGGGGCTAAAAGGGCGGTAAAGAACAATAAGAGTACCCAAAGAATTAAAACTTCACCATGTTTACTTTTAGAAGAACCGATAAGCATTGCACATAAAATCAAAATTGTTATGGCTGAAGTAAGTTCATAAATAGTTGCACCCAATAAAATGTATTCTACTAATAAAAAACCAACAACAACTATAAAAACAACACCCAACATAATCATATACTCTTGTCTTTTATCCTCCTGTTTTATTATGTCGTAAATTAT
>JAGLIP010000121.1 GCA_023142905.1 Candidatus Aenigmatarchaeota archaeon
AGATACTTGATATATGCAGACTCTAAATCTTTTTTTAGTTCTTCAGAATTTTCTTCTAATCTTTTATTTAATATTTTTTCAAGATTGTGGATATCCTTTATGAATTTTTCAAAATACTCTTTTTTAACTATGTACACAGATACATGTTCTTTAGAACTTAATGTTTTTAGTGGTGGTTCAATCATATATTTTACTATGTTCGTTTCCTTTAAGTCTTCCTTTTTTATATTATATGGATTTTTTCGTTCTGTAACATATAATCTTCCATCAAAAATAATTACGGGCATCAATACTTCAACATATTCATCGAAATTTTTAGAATCAGAAAATAATTGAAACTTTCCTTGATCTATATATTTTTTATTTTCTTTATCTATTTGCTTTATTTCATAAGTATTTGCTTTTTTTATCTGAAGCAATGATTCGAAAATATTATCCATTTTAGGTTGTTTTTTACATTTTATTTCAGTATAATGAGTACAAAAAGGGATATTAATTAATTCAGTATTCTTTAAATTAAATATTTTCATAAAAGACAGGGATGAAGATTTAAGCGTTTTTATTAGCGAAGTAAGTTGTAAAGATTCATTTATGTACTGTGTTCTGTTCTTAAAAAAAATCCAAGAATTTTCTGGTTTCTTTTTACATTCTATAATTAATTTTATCATGTAGAAATGGTCTGTTTTTATATCTACATTACTCTCTAAACTAGCTTTTATATCAATTTCTCTTTCTTTTTCCGTATCGTAGTCTAGATAGTTTGCTTTTGGTTCGACTTCCCAGTTTTTATCATCTAAAATATTTGACACATAAATTTCTAATGGAATTCCTGATTCCTTTATTTTTTCAACTAGAAAATCCAAATGATCTTTTTCTTCACGAATCATAGTTTTATTGTTATATGCAATTTTAATAACATTTCGTAGAAATATAACTTATTTTATTGAAATTTAATATCATCTCATTTTCATCTTCGCCAAAGACAAATAACGACAATTTCAAGAAAGTTCTGTTGTTGTTTTTGTTGATGTTTGTATCTAACATTGTTTCATTGCCATTTCAACCATTAGAAGAAACGCCCCCACCACACATAAGAAAACAGTACCTAATTCTATAAAAACGCTTTCTGTATGGATTACAGCCGCAAGGAGACCCAACACAACACAAACCACTCCGAATAACATGCTATGTTTGGCATTACTAACCTTGGCAATCCCGAAGAACATTCCTCCTGTCATTAAAAGAGTGATTGCATATTCACTAATTTTAAATAGGTATTCAATACCGGCCAGCGTCATAGAAAGAATTCCAAAGAACATGATAACCAAACCTATGGTTTTCGAAAGTTTTTCCTTCGGTTCATGTGTTATTGTCTTAAAGTATAACTCGTAACCGGCAATCATTTCAGTCATTCCGAAGAAATATATGCAAATGCCGAGGCCGAAGAATAGAACTGCCAGCCACAATAAAACTAGATCCCCTCTATGGATTATAGAGAAGATAAAGATCAGGAAGAGTATGATTGTTGCTAACTTCGCGCAAACCAGTTTTTTAGAAGAACGCTCTTTGCTTTTGAAGTAAATTCCCAAAGTGATGGATAACAGCGCAATCAAAAATCCTATTATCACAATAGCGATGTCCATATTCAATACCTCGAAGTTTACCGGTTCTTATAACTCGTTATATGCAAACATTATTTTTGTAAATTTCTTCTCTAACTGTATCAACAAACTTTTCTATCTCTCTGTTCTCTTCGCGAATTTTTAATCGGTTTGAATTAAATTCAACATACTCTTTTTTTAACAAAAGAGTTATAATTAAGAGCACCATACCAAAAACTAAAACAAAAGACCATGTTTGTGTGTAGTGAGACTCTAAAAATATTAAAAATAAACCAAGCAGAGTTAATACAATCCCCGCTATTAGCAAACCAATATTTAATTCATATTCAAAAGATATAGATGTTATCTTATTCAACGGTATTTCTTTATGTGTTCTTTTTCCAAATTCTTTCCTTTCTTGAATAAGTCTTTTATTTGTAACAATTAATGATGCTTGTGCGTCTAATTCTTTTTCATGAGTTAATAATTTCATAGAACAGTACCTTATTTTTTCATCCCTTCAAAAATTTTCCCAAATCCTTCCGCGCGCACTCTCGTTTCTCTTGGTGATTGGTTAAGAATTGAGCCATCATATCAGCGCACCCTTTCTTGCACTCTCCACACATGAGCTTTCCAGAAACACAGTCAGTATAAACGGATTTAAGCTCTTTATCATCATCCATCAGGTGGTATGTATAAAGCTCATATATGGCGCAATTATGAGGCTGTCCGCCTTTTTTCTTCTGTTCTTCAAGAGAATCTCTGCCGCCGGTAATTGCGCGCATGACTTTTTTGCGTCCAACTTCGGGAGAATCAGTCAAAGCGATATAAGACTCTGGTTTTGACGATGACATCTTGCCGCCCTGCAAACCAGACATAAATTTGTTGTATGTGGAAGATGGTGGCACAAACTTAAAGTCCTTGAAGCGCGATGCAATGTCTCGTGTAAGCCGAATGTGTGGATCCTGGTCAGTCCCAACAGGAACAACTGTAGGACAAGAACCCTGCTCCATCTGAGGATACAAAATATCTGCAACTTGAGTCAATGCGGATACGATTTTTCCAGGAGTAAGACTTTCCTTGCCGTAAATTGCCTTTAATTCGTTAAATGTAACATTTCTTGAAACCATTTTTGATAATGCGTTGTATGTGGCATTTCCTTTGCTCTGGAAATAGAAATGGCATCTTGATGGCTTTAAGCCTAAAGCAATATAATTCAAAAGATATTCTTCAATAGCCAATTTCTCCAATTCCTTTACATCCATCCCGCGGGTAGTGTATGCTTCAATATCTGCGACACAGATATAGACTTCCGCGCCCATTTTCTGGTAGTATATTATCTGGTCTGCAATCATCTTGTGTCCGAAGTGGAACTTGCCTGAAGGCATAAGACCCGTAAGCATTACAAACTTCTTTTTTTTAGCCATAGCATCGGCAACCCGCCCAAAATCCCTATGCCCGTAGATGATGTTTCGAAGCATGAACTTGTGCGGTTCAGGAACCTTTTTTATTACTGTTGAAAATCGCGCTACTCCAAAATCCTGTATGACCTTCGAATAGTCTTCTATCTTCATAGACCCCCATGGGTCGATTTTTGCATTC
>JAGLIP010000122.1 GCA_023142905.1 Candidatus Aenigmatarchaeota archaeon
TAAAAAAAAGGCGAAAATTTCTTGACCGATTATTTGAAACAGGGGATGAAGCAAACAAAAGTGAAACGCCTAAAGTGCCTGTGGATGAAAAAGAAAGGACAACTGATGGAAAACAAAAAGATACGACATTCAAAAAAATAGAAGTCATTGAAGATATTCCTGAATTTGTTGCAGAGGATTTAGAGACTTATGGCCCGTGGAGTCCGGGAGAGACTGTTGTTGCGCCAAAAAAGGTTGCACAGATATTTATTGATGCCGGAAAGGCAAAAAATGCATAAATAATGCGCCATGTTTTTAAAAATTCGCTAAAAAATATTGTTGATACTATGATTTTCTCGGACCACGACTTTAAGGAGCGTCTTAAAAAAGACCTCATAATAACGCCATTAGACCTAAAAACACAGTTAGGCCCGTCGTCTGTGGATCTTCGCCTTGGAAATCGCTTCAGGCAGTTTAAGATGTCTGACCACGCATTTATTGATCCCGCCGACTACAATGACCGCGTGCACAGGGAATGGACAACGGAAAACGGCACAAAAGTCACAGAATGCGAGTATTCAAGGCTTTACGAGGAAGATAAGCCATTCATAATTCACCCGGGGGATTTTGTTCTTGCATCGATTTTAGAGCATGTTGAAATCCCCAACGATCTTATAGGACATTTGGAAGGGCGCTCATCTTTGGGACGAATGGGGCTCATGGTGCACTCAACTGCCGGGTATATTGACCCCGGCTTTAAAGGGAATATAACACTCGAACTTGCAAATGTCGGGAAACTGCCGATAAAGCTATATCCCGGGATGAGAGTATGCCAGATTGTTATACAGAAACTGCTCTCGCCATGCGATGTGCCTTACGGGGTTCGACCCGGCTCAAAATACCTGAATGAAAAAGGCGCGACACAAAGCAGGATTGAAATGGATTTTAAAAAGGATAAATAGAGTTCTTATTTCTTGTAAATTCTTTTAAGCCACAATTTCTTAAAAAACGATAACGACAATGTAGATAACACAAAAGCCAAGGCAGGCACAATTGAATTTGTAAACGGTTTTGGGGGCCCTGCTGTAAAAAAGAAGGCCACAATCACAAAATATGTAAGGATTACAACAATAAACCGCCGTGTCCTGCTTGCCTCACAAGCCTTGTCGGTCTCTATGCGGGAATTTCTTTGAGTGATTTTATGTATTTCTTTTTCTAAATGTTTGAGTTTATCCATAAACATACCATAAATATTGATGTATGAATATGTTTATTTATGCAAATATTTCAGCTTAGGGGGTATGATTCAGGTATTTGAATTAGGGGAAAGATATATAATTCTTTGCAGCCATCAAAAAATATATGGCGAAAACAGCGGAATTTGTTATACCAAAACTCGACAATTATCGGAACGCTATAGATTCAGGTAGACCTTTTGAAAAGTATACCGTTGTGCTTCTAGTTACAGATAGATATTCTAATGAAACTCTATATCTTGATTCTAAAACTTCTGAGGGTAAGGATGTTGATAGCTTTCAGAAATTATATGCCTACCTTTCAAATAAATTAAAACTATTGGAAAATCCAACATTCACAGACGGGGCGAATCCTCTCGATACCTATGGTGTTCCTTATAGGGTGATTCCCTCAACATCTTTAAGTGATGATTGTGGGCGCAAGATTGTAATCATGCCGTTGGATACATATAATTCCGGTTATCTTGCGTTTCTTTTAGATGATGGTGCCGAGGAAAATGTTAAGAAGGTTCTGAAAGAAAATCTTTCAGAAATTCAGGAGTTATCAGATTTTCATATTTCAGACATAATACCTACCGACTTTAGTGGCAGTAAGATGTCGAAAGAAGCAATCTGGATGGCAAATGTCGCTACGGGGGTAGTTACTCCTTAGAATATGTTTTTGAATTATCGCCCATAAAAAACTGCAAAAGAACACCAACGCTCCTGTCTTCTTTTATTTTTCCATTAAGGCACATGTTTTTTACTTCTTCAAATGTTTTCCATTCGTTTTCGATTACTTCGCCGGCCTCTAACTTTTGACCCGCAGCGCTGTCTTTAAAATCATCAACAACAAAATACAACAAATCCCAGACAACTGTTGCTCCGCAATGGCTCGTCTTTAAGGGATATAACTTGTTGACAATCAGTCCTGTTTCCTCTTCGCATTCTTTTTTGGCGGCTTTTATTGCGTGTTTTAGAATATCGTTTTCTTTTTTTAATGTGTTTTTATATTCTTTTAATGTGTCAAACACCTTTCCGCCCGGAAGGCGATAATCATAACTGTTCAACTCAGAACGAAACTCACGATTAAGAAGCATTTTATTGTCTTTGATAATCAAGAGCCTGACTCCCGGCGAACGCCTCAAAAATTCGAACTCTACAATTTTAGCTCCTATTTTCATAGGCTGTACTGCAATCTCAAAAAATTTGCTTTCAAAGACAATTCGTTCATTGCCTGAAGGCATTGGTTTATCCATAGAAAATAAAGATTCAGAGAATTATTTAAATAATTGTCGGGATTCTAGCCAAAACTAGTTATTTTTTATGCTAATTAACTAATTTCTGCACTCGTTACAGATATAAACCGATATGTTTAACGGGTAAATATCATGAAACCTCTATGCGACCCCATCCTAAAGGACGGGGTTTGATTGGTTCGGTTTCAAGATTTCCAACGGTCAACTCCGTATAAATCATTGAAACAATTTGGAAAACATATGAAGATTAATCATCAGCACACCTTCGGAAAAAGCCATAATCATATCAACGGCCTTGAAGATTTTTGGTCATATGCGAAAGAAAGATTTCATAAATCCTTTCACGGTGTTCAAGGCTTTTTAAGCATTGCTTAAAAATATCATGGGATAAATATGAAGAATTACTCAGTATATCTGAAAGAAATGGAATTCAGATATAACCCCAGAAATAAAGACTTATATCAATTGATGTTTAACATAATATTTGGTGAAATTGGTATGGAATCTCACTAATCATCTAAAAAAATTTAATGGATAATCAAAAATATGGTATCAAACAATTTCCAAGGGAAATATTATCTGCGGGCATCATGGAGCATCATAGAGGGTGTTAAAACACTATATTCTTTTGAAGAGGTCATACATAGAATAAAAAACATACGAGACGATGTTGTGGTTTTCAACTCAATAGAATTGCCCGAAAAAGAACAATA
>JAGLIP010000123.1 GCA_023142905.1 Candidatus Aenigmatarchaeota archaeon
TTGCTGCGATTGGGTAATTCATTGTTTTTTGAGAATTAATAGTTGTTATATTGAGATATTGATATGATGTTGTATTGCTGTCTTTTATTGTTGTTTAAACTATACTTAACTGTCTTCTTGTGTGTGGTTTAGTTTAGTAAATACATTCTTTTAGAATTACTTTGTCGCCTTCAAGAACCTCTGCGATTTTGTTGCATTCGGGGCAGCGCACAAAATGCACATGTCCGGGAATGTCAATAACACCAATAAAACCACAGGAACATTTTGCCTTGACGGGGATCTCTTCTATTGTGATTTCTGTTTTTTCAAGAGGGGTTTCTTTTGTGTGCTCTTTTATTATCTCGAGAAAAACATCTTTTGAGGATATCATTTTGCCAAGAGAAATCACTGCCTTTTTAGGCTGTTTGTCTTTTAATTCGTCAATTAATTCTTTTGCGGCCTTAAATTCGTGCATGCTTGTTTTTTTGGTTTTGAAACTATATAAGCAAAAAAAGACCATTTAATCGTATGGGGCTTTTGAAGATAATACATAATGCGTATTCTACGCAGAGAAAGACAAACCATAGACATAAAAAGACCGATTCGGTGTATGTTTTGGGGGCCACCGCAGGAACTTTGTGTATTACAACAGGGGGGTTCATGTTTGCATTTTTATCATTATTAGATGCTATGATGTATTCCCTTATGGGGCTTTTTTGGGTTGTTTATGGTCTTGTGTGTTTCATTCTTTTGGGACTTTATAATGATGGCAAAAACACCGCAGTAGGTCATATGTTTTTAGTTCTTGGTGTTCTTGGGGCTTTTTTGGGTGTCGGGTTTTTCCTTGGCGGAATGTTGATGGCGATTACAGGCGTGCTTGTTTTAGTATATGCCAAAAAATAATATTTGTGGTTCTTTTGAGTGTTGCGGTTCTTGGTGTTGGTAATATGCTTAGGGGGGATGATGCTATAGGCCCTGTTGTTGTCCGTGAGCTTTTAGACGAAGGGGTTGATGCATTCTTTTTTGAGTGCGGAACCGCTCCAGAGAGTTTTACAGGTGCTGTTATTTTAAAAAAACCCAAAAAGATTGTTATTGTTGATGCTGTTGATATGAATAAAGAGCCGGGAACGGTTGAGATAGTAGATATTTCCACTATTTCAGGTATGCTTATATCAACGCACAAGCTTCCTTTAAGCCTTACAATAAAGCATCTTGAGACATCAACGAAAAATATTGTTTTTGTAGGAGCTCAGCCCAAGATAACGGCCTTTGGTGAAGAGATGACTGAGGCAGGTAAAAAAGCAGTCATAAGAGCAAAAGAGCTTGTGTTGAATGAGATTAGTATAGATTGATATTTGATTCAATCAGTAACTTTTAATCCGTTCTTACATTTTATGTGTCTGCTTGCATTATAACTTATTTTGATAAATTCAGTCATTAACAACCCGCAAAATATCGTTTCCGTATTTTGTAATCTTTGCAGATCCAAGACCGTGTATGTTCTGTAGTTCATCAGAAGTCTTTGGCATCATTTGCGCTATTTCCAGCAGGGTCTTGTTATGCAGGATGCAATAAGCAGGAATACCTAGTTCTCTTGCAAGAGAACCTCTCCAGTTTTTGAGCCTTGTTACAATATCGTTTGACATTATGGGTATATTAGCACCCATTTTCTCTTTGGCTTTCAGGGGTGGTTTTTTCTTTTTTTTATCGTTTATTATTTCAAGCATATCTTTTGTTATAAAGTAAGTTGGCTTTTTGCCGTGATAGGTCATATACAAACTATTTTTTGCCCTGCTCATTGCAACATAGAATAATCTTCGTTCTTCCTCTTCTTTGTCATATTCTTCAATCTTTACCATATCGATTACAGGATGCTCACTGCCCTTGCATGGGAAATTAGGGGTATTGCACCCGACCACAAAAACCATTTGTGCTTCCAGCCCCTTGATTGCGTGGATGGTTGCAAGCGTTACATCACTTTTTTTGGACTTGCTGCTTTTTTTCATCTCATCGCTTCTTACAATATGATTTATTCCCGCTAGTTTCATTTTTTGTGATAATTCCTTCAACTGCCTGTTGACTCTTGCCAGCACAAATATTTTATTTCCTGGCAGGCCTGAGGCGATTATTTTTTGTGTGATATAGTCAAACTCTGCGTCTTCTGAGCCGAATTTTATGAGGTTGATGTCTTTTTCTCCGTCGCATGCTGACTTAAGGTCTGCCAGACCCAGATTCCTGATTGAGTTGTTTATCAGCTTTACTATGTGTTTTGTTGAGCGATAATTTTTTGTCAGGGTAATTATGTCGCAGTTAGGGTATTTGTCCTCGAAATTCAGTATGTATCTTATGTCTGAGCCACGCCATCCGTATATTGATTGCCTTGGATCTCCTACGCAAAACAGGTTGGGGGGCTTAAGAATATCGATGAGCTTGATCTGTGTTGAATTGACATCCTGATATTCATCTATAAGCACATGGTCAAATTTAGGTATTAATTCAGGGTGGTTTTCAAACAGCTTTATTGTATCAACCAACTGGTCTGCAAAATCACGCAGGCCGTATTTATTCATATACGCCTCCATATAATTACAGACCGCAAATACAAGCTCTGCGCTTTTTTTATTGTCTTTGCCAATGTTTTCAAAAGACAAGGTTCTCAAAGACTTGTTCTTGAATTTGTAATAATCCCTGATGAAGAAGCAGTCATTCATGAATATGTTCTGAAGCTGCTCGGTGGTTTTTCCTTGTTTTTGGATTTGGCTAAAATATGTGTCTGTTGCCTGTTTTGGAGTTATGTTTAGGCTTAGAAGTGCTCTTGTGACCATCACAATTTTGTCCCGGTAATTAATGACTCTAACGGGTTTGTTGTAAACCATGTTATTGTGCAGTCTTAAAATCTTTTCGCAAAACGAGTTGAATGTTTCAATATTGACTTCATCTAAATGTTCCATTCGCCTCATCATTTCAGCTCTTGCTTTTCGGGTGAATGTTATTGCCAGTATCTTTTTTGGATCACAAGAGCAATACTTTACCAGAAATTCTATTCTTTTTGCAAGCACTGTTGTTTTCCCTGAACCGGCTCCTGCAAGGCACAATATGTGCTTATTGTCGCTTATTATTGTTTTTTTCTGCTCATCATTGAAATAGCCAAGAAACTCA
>JAGLIP010000124.1 GCA_023142905.1 Candidatus Aenigmatarchaeota archaeon
CATCCATCAAAAGAAAACTTCCCATATCAAAAAACCATGGAGGTACAACAGTTGCAAATGTTCTTGATTTCTTCACACCGGAAAGCTTTCCTAAAAGATACACTTTTGCAGGCTCACCCCCCGCCATAAAAAAAGGCGTTATGATATTTAGCCAATAACCTATTATCTGAAGCTTAAAAAAAACAGCGAATTTCAGAGTTATATTTAATGCTTTTGCAAGAACGCGCCATCTATATGCAGACACTGCAAGAGTTATTAAAAAAAGCACAACTGCTAAAAAAAGAATTGCCATATTCGCAGACACTACAATCTCCGCAATAGCAGAAACACCCCCGCTATATTGCGCAAGAAAGTACAATAAAATAACACTTATAATGCCTCCGGCATAGGCAGCTAATTGTCTCATAAACTGAAATTATGTTTTTGATGTTTTATAAGTTCGTGTTACTTGATCCCGACCGAGAAACCCGTTTAAAAAAAGGATTTATAATAGGTTTGGTCATATATTTCAAAAGAACATGTATATTTACCCAGTTAGAACCTTTATTCCCAACAGGAACGCCTTTTCCTGCAAGAAGGCTTTTTAAGGCATCATCAACAGATGTGGCATCCGGAAGAACCGTATATGCATTACCAATGTCTTTATATCTATGCGCATCACTTCCGGCACAGACCGGCAGTTTATGGTCTTGCGCATATTTTGACGCCATATAATTCTCAAAAGGAAAATAAGCCATACCATTTATTGCCTCAAAAACAAACGGGCTCTTGATTTTTTTAAACCCTAAAAATATGCCTTTTCTCCAAAAAGAAAATGGGTGCGGAATGGCAATTGTCCCGCCCTGCTTTTTTATCAATTCAACTGTTCGGGTTATACTTTTAAACTTAGGAATTTTCTTTTCGATACCAAACGCAATAATTTCCCCTCCACGGGTAAGCACTTCCTCGCCCTTAATCACCATAAAATCTTTGTATTTTTTTCGGACATCCGGCAGATTATTGTGATCCACAATAGCAACCCCGTCAAGGCCGCGTTTTTTTGCTGCGCGCACAATACCATCAACAGACATGAAAGAATCTGAAGAGTTTTTAGAGTGTATATGAAAATCGATTTTCATGAAAAAAATATGTGTACCATACTATTTATTGATTTTTAAAAATCATGAACTCATGCGCAGTATGCGATAATAAAAAAACGAATACACCATAAAGAAAAATATTTTGGTTCCATCAGTTAACGAATTGAATTTCGATGACCCGTTGCGCATATCATAAGTGATTGGAATTTTTTTCAGGCTCATATTATTAACAGCAGTCTTCACCGCCATCTCATTTTCAATAGTAAACCCATTTGATTTTAACTTCATCTTTTTTATAGCATTTTTTGTAAGCCCTCGCATACCTGAAAGATTGTCTATTCTTTTCCCGAAAAGAATCCTGAAAATTCCCCTAGACACGGCATCACTCACTAAAAAAACGCGTGGCAGGGACTTATGCAAAAATTTTGTCCTCTCACCCACAACAACATCATGAGTCTTTAAAGCATCTATAAATTCAGGAAGCAATTTAATCGGATAAGTGCCGTCAACATCAAGAAAAACAACACCGTCTTTCGCATAATCAAATACACACCGCAATGCTTCTCCTTTCCCTAAACCGTGATCATATATTACGAGAACCCCTTTCTTTTTTGCAATATCTACGGTCTTATCTTTTGAATGGCCGTCAACAACAAGCATCTTCGCCTCTGTAACTGACCGTATTTCATCAATTGTTTTACCGATGCTTTCCTCTTCATTTTTTGTTGGAAGAACAATTGTTACCATAACACCACAAATAGATTACGCAATCGTTTATTTAAATACTTTTTAGAATACAAAATAAAAACTTAATCTATGAGTTCACGGACTGTTTTTGATATGTCTTTTTTCAAAAACAATTTTTTGTATTCTTTAGATTTTTGTTCAACAGACCCATCAGAATCTAATTTTTCAATAAGTTTAGGAATTTTATTTGTGTCTATTTGCGGCAAATTATAAGCATCTCCTTTTTTCTCCAAGTATGCCCCCAAAGCTTCCTGCTCCATCTGCTTTGGTTGCGGTATAAGTATACTTTTCTTGCCGAAACACACAATATCGCATACCGTACTGAATCCTGCGCGGGACACAATAACATCCGCAGCACTTATAAGCTCAAATGGGTCATCAATCCATATAGTATATTTTATATTCTCTCTGGATTTTCTTTCGGTTTTTACCTTAATTATAAAATTCCATCCTTTCATCTTAAAAAACTCATTTTCAAGAGCAACAATTCTTTTCTCAAGAGCATAAGGGCTTTGCTTTGGGCCGGAAATAAATATAACGCATAGTTTCCCGTCAACCCCTATCTTTTTTTTAATCTCTTCTTTTGAACGATACTCTTTAGGGTGTTTTCTCACAAGAGGACCAATATATTCTGTTTTTGAATATCGTGATACCGATGCAGGATATAAATTATTTGGCTTTTTAAAATCACATACAACAAACTTGCCTGCAAATAATGCAAGAAAATACATAGTACCCTCAAAAAAATACGAGGTGTATTTATTTACCCGCGGCAATGATATCTGATTGGTTATGCACACAGATTTTATGCCTTTGGTTCTTGCAGCAATGTGTCCAATTGCAGAATCAGAAAAAACAAAATCTATTTTTTCATTTTTTAGTATATCTTTTTCTAAAACATAATTCTTGATGAGCGAACAAATCATTTTTGGAAAATTCAAAAATGTCCTCAAAAAATCTATGCTTCCGTCAGAATTATCAACCCAGTCAATCGAATTTAAAGAATAACACTTATATCCTTCTTTTCTTGCATAGTCAACCGCAGGACCCCATGTGCCAAAAACAACATTGTGCCCTTGTTTTTTTAATTCCTCCACAATTGTCAAAGAACGCCCCACATGGCCTAAACCAAGTCCATTGCATGAAAAATAAACATTCATAAGTGTATAACTCTTTTTGAATTTAAAAAACTAAACCAACAACCCGAAAATATAAGCCCCAAAAGTAGAAAAGACAAAATAATTAAAAGCGATATGAGACACCATAAA